>JAFXGD010000071.1 GCA_017513285.1 Alphaproteobacteria bacterium | reverse complement strand
GAAATAAAAAAGCCTTATAATCCGGGGCGCATTGGGGCATAGTTTAATGGTAGAACTCCGGACTCTGACTCCGTCAGTGTTGGTTCGAATCCAGCTGCCCCAACCAAGATAAACAAACCCGCCAATAAAGGCGGGTTTTTGTTTGTTTTTTAATGTTTTAACCGAGTTCGAAAGTTGGAATTAAAAAAGTGGTGAAAAATCACCACTTTCGAAATTTTTTATGCACCACGACTTGGAACAGCACAAAAACACCGTATGTGGTCTGCGTATTTTACATTGAAACCGTTTTTTGTAAATGTATCCATCCACCAATTTTGTGGCTTAATAAGACGTGTTTTATTACATGTGATTAATTCGTCTCCATTTTTTTGTGCTGCTGCGACATCCTCGGTTGTATTATGTATTGCACAAATCATTTTACTTTTCTTAAACTTATCAAGCACTTGTGGCAATTCTTTTTCAGAAAAATAAGTAAGTGTGCCATTACAAAATACTATATCTGCCACAATGGGTTCATGATCAAGAATAGACTTTATTTGTATTTTGCCATTTGTAAATAATTCTTCTAAATAATTGAATTGATATGGGTATTTTTTTATGTCTATACCACGTGCATTCATACCTAATCTTTGTGCCATAAAAACAATAACACCAGTAGCAGCACCACAATCAAAGAAAGTTTTAGGTTTATAGCCAAATTTATTAACAAATTCATCTATAAGCATTTTAGGTGGTATTGAAAACATAGTCCAAATACCGTCTGTATCAAAATAGTTATAGTTTAAATAAGGATATTTTTGATAATAATAATGCATTTTTGTTCGGTTGTATTTGGTTATATGCTGACATTGTATAATAAGATTGTTGTTTGTAAAGTTTTTATATAAGTTTTTCTTTCACATCATCAACCTCTTGCCCGATTTTGATTATGTCGGCGCGCGAATTGCACAGACACCACAACCAAGATGTACAACCGTTCATGTTCAACAGGACATCGAACGGTTTTCTTATTGAATATACTATTTTTTTATCTTTTGGTTCGCAGTTCGTCTAATTCTACGGATTCTTTGAAACTGCGTTGGATGCAGTCTATTGTATCGGCCACAAGGGCAATTTTTTCATGTTTTCCAGCTGTGTATCAATAGATTGCCCCATTTCTTGTTCTCGGGAAGATACACGTGCAAGAATTACCGCTTTCATATGTTTGTTCTTTTTATGTTTTATTCGCCATATACAATTTAAGTCAGCCTAATCTTCGTCGTCTATATCTGTCCAAATAGATGTTTTATATGTTTGCTTTTTTAGTGGTTTTGTATTTTCGATTTCGATTAGTTCATTTATGGCTGTAATTTTATTTTCTAAAACATTTATTTCTTTTTTTAGAGCAGATGTGTCTGCTGGTTTTATGTATTTGGCTATATCTGTTGGTATGTCTGTTAATATGTTGCTTTTGTTTTCTATTTCTTTGTGCTTGTTTGTTAAGTCTGTAATAAGTTGTTCTTTTTGTTTCTGCAACCATTTAATTCTATCGTTTTTTTCGAGAGATATGTATTGCGTGTTATTAACAATTTCCGATTTAAATGGTGTTAGTTTTATTTTTTTAGCGGTTGTTTTACTCCATTCAAAAATTGCCCATATCAAAGATGTTAAATAAAACACAACCCCAAATGGGACAAAACACATCATGGCAAGAAAAATAATCCAACCCTTGTTTTTGCTGTTGCTTTTTAGTGTTATTGCTATGGGTATGCTTAAAAATACACAAGAGATTCCAAAAAGAACGAACAGACATATTAGGTATAAATCATGAATCGAGTAATACATGTATCTCGGATAATCTTCTAGTTGTAGAGCTATGTCGTTTGCGTTCATTACAGCAAAGAGTAAAGCTATTGGTGCTGAATATATCAATGATTTTATTATAGTATTCTTCATATCTGTCCCCTTGTAAGTGTAAAAAAGACCGCCATAGGGAATAAGACGGTCGGGAAGTTGATAAATCAGTTCACAAATGATTCCGTGGCTTTTAGGTTTCCCCTGTTGTATAGCCAACATCCCACCGACCACAAAGGTCAGGGACATAACGGCGCAACGCACCATTATATCAAGATAACGATGTATATTTGCACCGTGCGAACTGGACTTATCACAGTCCCGAATCCAATTCCTACTGGATTCAATGTACAGTATATACTGAAAATCCCAAAACACCAAGAAATAATTCATGTTGGGGTATAGGGTGGCAAAGTGTTTATATGTTGGCATGGCGTCAGGATATTGGGCGAACATGTTGTCCAAACAAAGAAAGCAAATTAAATAAGTAAATTAAAAAACCGCCCGTTTGGGCGGTTTTATTTGGATTCGGTTTTGCTTTAAATACTGTCGGCATTAACCCAGCGACCATTTTTCAGCAAGCCCGGCGCCATGCCTTCGTTGACACGCAATGCATCAATCACACCACGTGCACGGCCCGCATCCAAGTTGATGATGCGAACTTTGAACATATCGCCTTCGTTAACGACAACCGCATCACCGTATGTCTTCATGCGTTGCGCCAATGCATCTGCACTGTCTTGGGCATAAAATGCCGCAATCTGAACACTGTAATCGCCAGATGCCGGTTGGGCCACAGGCGCCGCAACAGGTTCAGGTACCGGTTCGGCCACAGGTTGTGCCACAGGGGCCGGTTGGGCCACAGGTGCCACCACAACAGGCGCCGCCGCACCCAATGATGCATTCTTGACCGCCATGGATTGATCCGCCAATACTTGGATTTGTACTTTACCCTGTCCGTTCAGACCGATTTTTTGGGCCGCCGCAGGTGACAAGTCCATTAAACGGGTATTTACAAATGGGCCACGATTGTTTACACGAACCGTCACAGATTGGCCGTTATCCAAGTTTGTCACACGGGCAATCGTTGGTAATGGTAATGTCTTGCTGGTTGCCAACATTTGATTGACATCAAACACTTCGCCATTGCTGGTCTTTTGACCATTCAATTCCGCAGGGATAATGCCCGCAATACCCGTTTGATTATATGTCATATCTTCAACCGGAATGTATTGAACATCATCGACTTTATATGCCGTACCAACATAATATTTTGGTGCCGGTGCCAATAAATACGCATCACTTAATGACGGTTGACCCGCAGGGGCGGTCATTAATACTTCTTCACCAAAACCATCAGATGGCGCCATTGACATGTCCGCACTGCGGTTCAAATCCATACAGCCGGATAACATAGCGGTTAAGACCGCCAAAGAAACTACTTTTTTCATGATTTGGGACTCCTTACATTCCTTATGATTTATATTTTATCATAAATTCGGCCCCGTTTCAAATTTATTTTCAGTTTATATTTTCCGATCTATTAAATACGCCACAGGCAAATAAATAATCCCATATAACGCAATCGACAAACCCAATGTAATCAGACCCGTTATCGGCACCAGTGTCAACAGCATGCCCAATATCGCCGACAACAGCCCAAATGCGCATACCGCACGGGTCGTGCGACCGTCAACATTCGTTAATCCACGACGACGACAAATGCGCCCCAGCAAATAGTTTTTGACATAGCCACTGACCACCACGCCAATCGGTACCGCCAAATACCCCACAAACGAAAACAGCCCCAAATACAGCGCAGATGCAATACACAATGATATAATACTGGTCCGGACAGGCGTTTTGACATCTTGGGTGGCGTACAGGGTTTTACTGTAAACCTGGCTGATTACCATGGCGGGCAGAACCAAAACCTGTATCTGAATCGCCAAGGCAACCGCATTCGTCGATTCCGGTGTCCATGCACCATATTGAAATAAATATTGAATTATCGGATGCGCCAAAACAATCAGACCGGCAACACACGGCAACGTCAACATCAAAGAACGACGAATTGTGGAATTCTGCTGAATATGCACACTGCGCATATTATTTGATGCCAACGCATTGGAAATAGATGATATCAACACTGTCCCCGCCGCCAAACCAATAATCGCAAAAGGTAATTGCACAATTCTGTCGGAATAATACAGCCATGATACGGCACCGCTTTGAAAACTGGCCACCAAGGTGCCGATGATAATCGTTATTTGATAGAAACCACTGCCAATAATACTGACCCCCAGGCGACGAAACATGTCACGAATGGATGGCGTCCAACGCAATCGAACCAATCGCAACCCAAAGTGACGACGACGTATGCGTGACCACAGAACCGCAAATTGAACCATGCCGGACAGTACGACCGTCCCCGCCATCAAATACAGAACATGCGGCGTGCCAAAAAACATCGCAATCAATAACGCACCAATCAACATTATGTTTAGCAAAACCGGCATAAATGCCGCCAATAAAAATTTAGAAAACGCATTCAAAATCGCCGATAAAAACGCAGAACCACATACAAATATCACGTAAACAAACATTATGCGGGATATCGTGACCGTCATTTCCATTTTGCCTGCAACCGCATCAAACCCCGGTGCCAAAAACCATACAACCAGTGGCATAAATATTTCAAATAATATCGTTATGCCCAACAGACCAACCATCAACCACGAAAATACATTTTGCGCAAATTTATTATCGTGCCGGGAATCTGCATACATTGGAATAAATATCGCAGACAGCGCACCTTCACCCAATAAATCACGGAACAGATTGGGCAATTTGAATGCCGCCAAAAATACGTCGGACATACGCCCCGCCCCCAAAACACGTGCAATTAACATGTCACGAACAAAGCCGAATATGCGACTGATTCCCGTCATGGCACCAACGCCGAAAATATGTTTGCCTAGTTTCATAGTTTGGATTATACTGCGATACGGAAACAAAAATCAAGACAGGAATATAAAGATGAAAAAACTGATTGCTTTGACAACTTTAATTGCTTTGACGGCGTGTGCAGGTTCGGATTCTGACATCATGACAGAGCAGCCTTTGTCGGAAATATACGCCAATGCATATGCAGAATTAAATGACGAAAACTATGACATGGCCGCCGTGGAATTCTTAAAGGCAGAATCACAATACCCCGTCAGTGCATGGGCCCCAGACGCATTGGTAATGGCGGCATATTCACACTATATGGATAACGACTTTGCCGGCGCAATTTTGGCCGCAGACAGATTTATGCGATTCCACCCCGGACATAAAGATGCGCCATATGTGCTGTATTTAAGGGGAATGTGTTATTATCGTCAAGTCAGCGATGTGCGCCGTGAACCGGGAATGTCCGCATACGCATTGCAACAATTTCAAACATTGGTGCAACGTTTCCCATCCAGCCCATATGCAAAAAATGCAGAAAATAAAATCAATATTTTGAAAAACTATATCGCAGGTAAAGTAATGTATTCCGCACGCAACGATATGAAAAAAGAAAATTGGACCAGCGCAATCGGACAATTACAAACAATCATTACAGACGCACAAGAAACCGTCATGACACCCGAAGCAATGTTCAGATTAACCGAATGCTTTACAGCGGTGGGATTGCCCGAACAGGCAAACGGTTATGCGGAAATGCTGAAACTGAATTTCCCGGATAATGAATGGACCAAAAAATTAAACAAATAAAAAATCCCCCAAATGGGGGATTTTTATTAACAACCACCTGTTACATTACCAATAATTTTGGAAATAGAAATGTCTTTGTGCAACAAGAAATCATATTCACAATTGCCCGATTTATAAGATCCTGTGCAGGCAGCCAATGTCAAAACAGCAAACAATGCCAACATAACTTTTTTCATGCGTTCTCCTTTTTGGTTAAAGATACACACACATTATACAGGACACAATACCCACATGCAACAATTATAATGCATTTTTTACCCAATGAATTTTATATCCGCAAACCGCAATAATGTCAAAGCGGGCATCGCCAGACCATTTATGACGTGAAATATATGTTTCTGCCGCACGACGCAGGCGTAACCGCTGGGTATGCGTCACGGCATTCATCGCAGTCGATATATCAGGACGGGATTTAACCTCTATAAACACCAATACATTACCATGACGAGCCACAATATCTATTTCTGCACGTTGGGTGTTTTTACCGGTTATATAACGCCGATGCAATATTCGACAACCATGTAAACGCAAATAAACACAAGCCAAAAATTCAGCCCACAAACCCGTGGTGTATGATGTCTTAGAATGCATATGGTTTTGCCTTGAAATTTTCACGTGACTGATTAATATTCATCGCTTCGTCCGATGCACGACGGCCATTATCAATCAAATCCAATGCGCCATAGTATGCGGTCATCATGGGATCATATGCGTTCGTACTGGAAATCCATTTGTCCGACCCAGAATTTGGTTCGCCATATTTTTCCAACACATGCTGCCAAAATGCCAAGACTTTGTTTTCACGTTGGCGAATAAATTTATCGGCTAAACCCTCTTGGTCATTAACGTCATTTTTATATATAATACGCCATACAACATTATCGGATGCATTACTGGTAAAAAATACATCAATTGTTTCACCCGTTTCCGGCCGTGCCAGATGTAATTCAGACGCATACAACAAACCACGTTTACGTGCCAAGCCATTAATGCAATTTTCTATTTCCGTTGGCACAGTCAAGCCCTGTTGACGGCATTCGTAATCCAAGTTTGCCTTCCAATCCGGATGGATAGTGTAAACCAACGCATTTTTTTCACGCAATTGATATAAATTGCCAATGTTGGTCACCAATGAATGAACCGCATCAAAATCCATACCCAACATGATATCCGCAATGTCAAAGCCACCAACATTGGCAATATCTGCACCATAGTTTAACGATACATAATCTGTGACGATGTCGGCTTCGGCACTGTCCACTATATCAAACGTGTCGTCCGTTTCGGCAAACGACACCACGGGTATAAATACCGCCAAAATTGATATTAAAAATAATTTATACAGTTTCATCAACATTCACTTTATCCATTTACCGGTACGATGTCACCGACACCAAACTGAAACACCCACGCAGGATTCGGTTGAATACCATTAATACCATGTTCCAGATATTCCTCTATACTGACACCACTGGTCCCCAGATGCGTTGGCAAACCACTTTTATATGCAAATGCAATCAGGAAATCAGCATATGTAACTTCGGGTTCTTGACTGAAATCATTTGGGGTGCGCCATGTCGTGAACTTTACCCGAACACGCCAATAATAATTACTGTTTGTTTCTGGTGCCATTGATTCAACACGGGCGGTACGCAACATGTTTTCGGCAGTCATTTCTGTCACCTGGGGCCAGACATGCTGACGTAAATATTCCAATGCTTTGGCCCCAGACACCTGGGCAATAATATCTTCTTTTAATTTTACATCCGAATAAGGCACCACGCCAAACGCATTGGCAATATAATTGTCCAATAACATCATCTGCATTTTGTCCGAACGTTCCAAATCATCGGGCGATGCAGGCATTGATGGACGTTCTTCGGGATTTTTGTTCGGACGAAAGAAGTTAGTTTCCGTGCCAATATCACCACCCATATTATACAACAATGTTGCAACACAAACACACCCGATGGTCACAACCACCATGGCACACGATCTGACAAAATTTATCACATTGTTAATCATTGAATCCTGTATGCTGTGAAATCCGAAACATAATACCCCAAATTGTACGGATAATGCGACGTGTCACGTTCAATCTTGGCAAAGCCCAATATGTCCATTTCGCCGTACAAAGTCGAATTAATAACAAACTGAACCTGAAAAACACCGCCCCCTAAATGCTTGAACCGTATGGCAGATAAATCAACACTGCGTTCATCATGCGCCAGTGCATATTGCCGATAAACCGGTACAACTTTGGCCGTAAAATCGTCAAACACCGCAGCATCCGTTGTACAATACAGACCACACTTGTCCGGGTTAATAATACTGTTATCTTGGTGGGCAGCCAAAGAGCAATCTGTATTCAAATCACATTTTTGCCATATCATATCATTTACAGTCGCATCGGCAGATATAGAAAAACGGTACTTTATAAAGTGGGCAATAACAGAATGAATTACCAATCCTTCACTTTTGATAGTTTTGTAATCGCCATGCTGATGCCCGACAATCGTCCATTGCCCCGTCGCAGAATCAACAGACACCATAAAAGGGTGATTTTTCAGTGAACGATGCGACCATAACAATATCCCGCATGTCACAGCAATCAACACAACCAACGATATTATCAGCACCGCAATAATGCGGTTCGTCGCCAATACTTTGCCCGCCGGAAAACCAGTTGTGTCAAAATCCGCAGGATATTCCAATTCACCCCCCCAATAATGTAATTATGCCTGATACACCATTATACAGGCGCATGGACTTAATTTTAATTCATTGTTGTCATAACCAACACCAATCGGTTCACGATCATAAACCTGACCACAGCCGGCCAGACACAATGCAACAAATAAACCCAATAATACTTTCTTCATGGTTTACTCCTTCCCTGGTTTAATAAATTATAAAAAATTTATGCGACGTACGTCAAGATTAAAACTGTGTTTCAAATGACAGCAAGAATCTTTGTTCACGATCGTATTCCGTCATGCGTAACGGCCAGCCCCATGAAAAATTCATCGGCCCCATTGGCGTGTTCCAATATATACCAACACCGGCAGATGTTCTGATAACATCATCAATATAATTATCACGGGTAATGTTATAGTACGTATATGTATCTTCATCAGACGGCGGTTTGCCCAATACGCCATAGTCCATAAAGACAAAACCTTTTATTTGATATTCATCGGGAATAAAGATTGGGAAATTCAACTGGGTCGAACCATTGATTTTCCATAATCCACCCAATGCATATGTCTGATACGCCCAATTTCGTGACCCAACGCCCGCAACGTCAAAACCACGCAGACTTTCACCACCCAAGAAATAGCGGTAAACACGGGATACATAATCGTCACCCAATGGTTGAATGTATCCGAAATCCAAAGACGAACGCAACTGCCAACGGTCATCCCAGAAGTTGACCATACCAATAATATCGCCACTGTATCGCATAAATGATTCCGTACCGCCAAAGCCCGTATATGCAATCCCCAAATTCGCAACCACGCCGGTATGCGTATTCTGGGCAAAATTTGTGTTCAGGTTATGATATCGGAAACTGGTCCCCAGGGTGTACAGGTTCGCCTTTTGCCAACCGGTATCAACCTGAATATCATAATTTTGATCAAATGATGCAGACAAACGCAGCGATTGGGTCCAATGGTCTGTCAAACGCCACCCCATGCGCCCCGCCACCGTCAAAGAATCACGGTCGTAACCAAAACTGCCCAAAGATGAATAATCATACATCGTGTACGATACATCAAATCCACCCGACAGCGCACGCCCAAACAGGTATGGTTCGGTAAAACTGAATAATGCCTGCTTTTGATATTGGGCAATCGATCCACGAATTTGCACAATTTGACCACGACCCATAAAGTTGTTTTCGGTAATGCCCGCATCAACCATAAAACCATTGATATTTGACCAACCAAATCCGCCCGATAATTCGCCGGTTGGTTGTTCTTCAACCTTGACATCCAGGTTCATCATATTGGCATCCGCAACACGGGTCGGCACCATTTGCACATCTTTGAAATAGCGGGTGCGCATTAATTTTTGACGACCTTCTTCGATGGTTTGTAACGAAAACGGATCGCCGGCACGCATCGGCAACAAATGGTGAATAACACTGTCAAATGTGCGGACATTACCCAAAATATTTATAGTGTTCAGATAAATGCGATTGGTTTTTTGAATGCGAAATGTTAAATCAATCGTTTTGTCGGCATCATTCTTGGTCGGAATTGGTTCAACATTGACAAACGCATATCCATAATCGGCAACCGCGCTGCGCAGTGCAGATAATGTTTCATCAACTTCATCAACGTTATAAACGTCACCAGATCGGGCAACAATGGCATCGGTTAATTCGTCGGTCGGAACATCTTCAAACGGATTGTCAACAACCAATTTGCCATATTTATACTGTTCACCTTCGTCCACAGTGAATACAACAGAATAATTTTCACGTGACGGCGTAAATGTGCCGGCAATATCCGTAACCGCAAAATCAACATAACCATTACGCAAATAGAATTGACGTAACATTTGACCGTCGTATTGGATTCTGTCTTCGTCAAATGTATCAAATTGCGTCATAAAGCGCCACCAAGCATGTTCACGTGACAATATTTCACCACGTAATGTGCGATCAGAAAATACTTTATTGCCGGCAAAATCAATGTCGGTTATCCATGTCGGGTGACCTTCGGTAATTTCATATACGACGTTGACACGATTGTCGTCCAATTCGATTCTTTTGGGTTCTATCTTGGTGCCAAAATAACCTTTGCGTTGATATACGGTCAACATGCGTCGCACGTCCGCACCAATCGTCGCCGCATTATAAGATGTGCGTTCTTTTGTTTTTATTTCGGCTTTTAAATCATCGGTTGATACGTCATCATTTCCTTCGACCGTGACCATGTTTATAATTGGCGCTTCGGATACATTAATCTTTAACACATCACCAGACATACGGACATCTATTTTGGTGAAATAACCACTTTCCTGTAGACGCTTGGCAATTTCATTGCTGCGCATTTCGCCAACATTATCACCAACACGAACATCCGCCAATATGCGAACAGATTCCGCATCCATGCGTTCATTGCCAACAACATCAATGCGTGAAACACGTGCCGCAAATGCAGGCAAAGTGCAAAAAACCGACAAAATTGCAACCAAAGATATCTTTTTCATTTGTTAACCCATTATAATCCAAATACACGTGCCAAATCGTTCCACATCGTCAGTATAAACAAACCAAGTATCAACAGCCATCCGAACATAATCGCAATTTCCATGGCACGACCCTGTAATTTGCGACGGGTGATGGCTTCGATTATCAAAATTAACAGATATCCGCCATCCAACACCGGCAAAGGCAACAGATTCAATACACCCAAATTCACAGACAGCAATGCAATCAAACTGATGAATGCAAAGAATCCTGCCGCCATCGCCGCACCAGAATATTCGGCAATTGTAATAAATGACCCCAACTGCTTTGATGAGCGTTCGCCGGTTATAATCTGCTTTAACACAACAACCAATGTTTTGGATTCATAGTATGTTTTGCGTGCACCGGAATACATGGCTTGGAATATATTTTGACGACGTGGATCGGCACGCTTGGCACCGTCGGCAACCATGCCCCACGTTTCAGATGGCGCCAATTGAACAGTTATCAATTCGTTTTTGCGTGCAATTAAAACTTCGGCAGTGTGGTGGGATGCCAATTCTTTGGCCAAAACCAATTCACCCCAATTCGAAATGTGTTCATCATCAATCTGAACAATTATGTCGCCGGCACGAACACCCGCATTAAATGCAACAGATTCTTGGATAACCTGGCCCACAACGGGCAATTGTGAATTGGCAACCAAACGTGGTTGAAACATAAACAAAGACGTATAAATCACCCACGCCAAAATGAAGTTCATAAATACACCGGCGCCGATAATAATAAACTGCTTCCACGCAGGGACAGACAGATAATGTCCCACTTTCTGGTCTGATGATAATTCGGCGTACTTTTTACGGTTGAACATGTCCTCTTGGCCGTAAATTTGGACATAGCCCCCCAATGGCAGACACGCAACCTTCCATAACGTGCCACATTTGTCATGCCACTTAATCAACGCAGGCCCAAAACCAATCGAAAAAGTATCCACACGAACCCCAGACATGCGTGCCGCCAGAAAATGCCCAAATTCGTGCACAAATACAACAACACCCAATACAACCAATAATGCAATAATCGTTACCAAAATATGCATGTTTTTTCACCCTTGCCTTAATATTTATTATCACAACATTACCAACCATACCAATGGCAATGCATAAATCCAACCATCAAATCTGTCCAATACACCACCATGACCCGGCAATATCGTACCAAAGTCTTTGATACCCAGTTGTCTTTTTATCCAACTGGCCGTCAGGTCGCCATACTGGGACATCAATGAAACAGATATACCAATCCACATCAGTTGCGGCATAAATACATCTGCCCCCAACAGACCATACATGACCGCCGCAAATGTGCCACATAAAATGCCCGCAATCTGACCCGACCATGTTTTGCCAGATGATAAACGTTCCCACATTTTATCACCACCAAACATGCGACCAAAAAACCATGCACCAATGTCTGCCGCACATATTGTCATTAATAACAATAATACGACCCATGGACGTGTCCCAACAACATTTATGGCACACAACATCAAAATCAACCATATCAAAAACACAACAAATGATGTGCGATGGGCGACAAACCTGGCACGACCGGCACGGCGCAGCGCCATTATGTATTCAACAATCATAAACAGTATAATCAACACCCCAGATATGCGAACCGCCGGCAGACCCATCCACTGCAGAAATGCAATGCCACCACCAATTGCGGCCATTATAATACCTGCGATAATCCTTTGTTGTGTATTTGACATGATTTGACCTTTTATTTCTTGTTGCCCAGATAGTTTGCTTTTTTGCCACCACCAAATCTGCGGTTGCGGCCCGCAAATGCATCCAGTGTATATTGCCACAAACGTTCATCACCAACCAAGTCAGGCCAATGTTCAGGCACAAACAACAATTCAGCATACGCCAATTTCCATAACAAGAAATTAGATATTCTGTGTTCATTACTGGTGCGGACCATCAAATCAATCGGCAACAAGTCGCCCGTATCCAAAAATGTTTCAAACGTTTCACGTGTCACCGGTGTCCCGTTATCAATTGCCGCATTAACCGCATCAATTATTTCATCTTGGCCACCATAATTGACCGCAAATACAACCGTGCCACCGGTATTTTCGGCGGTACGTTCTTCTAATTCATCACACAGGGCCGCCAATTTTTCAGGCAAACGATTTCGTGACCCAATAACACGACAACGTAAATTCTTGTCCAAGGCATGATTCATGTTTTTGGTCAATTCCGTATAGAATAAATCCATCAGGAAATCAACCTCTTCCGCAGAACGGTTCCAATTTTCCGTCGAAAAACAGAAAAATGTTATTGTCGTCACACCACGTGCAATATACCAATCAATCAATTTTTCAAAGTTTGATATCCCGGCACGATGACCCATTAATGGTGGCATACCACGCATTTCCGCCCAACGACGATTGCCATCGCAAATAAATGCAATATGCCGTGGTACAGATGTTTTTGTATCAGCAGACGTCACAGACGACCGTTTCTTTTTAAACAGTTTGAACATATTTGTATCCCGAATTATATTGTGTTAAACAGACATAATGTCGTTTTCTTTTTCTTTGGCCAAAGCATCAACTTCGGTGCCACGTTTATCAAAGACTTTCTGTAAATCTTCTTCGAATTTACGTTGATCATCTTCGGAAATTTCTTTATCTGTTACGGCACGTTTTATTTTGCCCATGGCATCTTGACGGATATTGCGCATGGAAATTTTGGCATCTTCGGCATATTTGCCGGCAACTTTGGTCAATTCACGGCGACGTTCTTCGGTCAAAGGTGGCAAATTCAGGCGAATAACCCCACCGGCAGTCATCGGATTTAACCCCAAACCAGAATCACGAATGGCCTTTTCAACCGCAGGTGCATTCGTTATATCCCAAACAGTGACAGATAATGTTTGATTATCAGGGGTGGCAACCGTTGCAACCTGATTTATTGGCATTTCAGAACCATAAACCGGTACACGCACCGCATCCAATAAATGAACCGATGCACGCCCCGTACGTAACCCCGCATATTGACCACGCAAAACATCCAATGTTTGGGCCGTCTTTTGTTCAACCTCTGACTTTAATAATTGATAATCCATATTTATACTCCTTGAAACATGAAATCAGATTAGCAAATTCACCAAACACTTGGCAAGCAGAAATATATAAACCCATATATAATATAAATTCATATTCATGCTTGACAAATATTCATTTTATACTATATTTACACATATAAATGAATGACAGACAAGCAAAAGAAGGAGTTAGCATGTCTAAAAAGTTTGATATTGACGAATTTCGTAAAAATTGGATGTCCATGAATTTGGATGATTTGATGCAAGTGGCCTTTGAATACGGTTTGGATATGACAAAGGAACGCTTTAGTGTGCCGGAAGGCTGTGAAAATCTACCAGCCGTTAAAATTGTGGGGGCGATTAGATGCGCACAGGTCAGCATGGCACAACTGAAAGTATATGCGGAAATCAACACAGAAGATTCATTGTTGACTTTGTTGGCGATGACAAGACAAATTAAAAGCCCACGCATTCAATATGCCGTCTTACAAAATATTGCCAACTCGGTGTCATACCGCAGTGGTTACTTGCCCAAAGGAAGCAAATTGCCAAGTCTGGCCTGTCGCATGTGCGCAAATCATTCATACAAAACAACACAGGATTTGGAAAGATATCTTAGGGTTGCAGACGAAGCCGAATGCGCAGTTATCTTTGCAGACATAGAAAAACAAGCACGTAAAGAATTACAAGAACTGTCAAGCGCAACTGTGGTAGACATCAAAAAAATAAAAACCATATGCGATACGGTAAAAAGTGCCGCCGAGCATGTATATGGTACAAAGTCACCAAAAGCACAAGAAATTGCAACACAATATACATACGATCATTTTGCTTTGCAAAAAGATGCAGAAAAGTATGTCAGCAGCCTGCCAGATGCGTTTCAGCGTATATTGAAAAACGCCCAGACGGAAGTCGAGGAAGTAAAGCGCCAATATACAGCATTGCAAAATAATGCAAATGCGGCACACGATGCGGCCGAAAAAGAAAAAGCACAAATGCGCGAAGAATTAGAGGCAACAAAGCAAGAATTGGCCGAAACACAGGACGCATTGGCAAAGTTAATGGTGGAAACATACAAAATGCGCGCCAGCCTGTTCAGTCGCCATGTAAATGCAACAAAAGCGACCGCAATCGCTGTACGCAAACAATTTAGCGCGCGCAAAAAATAAAAAACACCCCAGAAGTGCTTTTTATACTATTTTGATTTGACATTTAATCATTTTATGTATAAAATAGCACTCTGCATGGGGTTGTAGCTCAGTTGGTAGAGCACTTGCATGGCATGCAAGGGGTCGTCGGTTCGAGTCCGATCAGCTCCACCAGAGTTTTTGATGGAACGGGGTGGACACTTGATGGCATGCAACACGCATCTCGTCGGTTCGAGTCCGATCAGCTCCACCAAGTTTACTTTCAGTATGGCGGATATAGCTCAGTTGGTTAGAGCGTTGGTTTGTGGTACCAAATGTCGCCGGTTCGAGTCCGGTTATCCGCCCCATATTTGACGACACCCCTTCTGGACCATGTCTATGAAGGGGTATCTTATTGATAAACTCGCATTTTTATTGTCCAGAAAAAGGTTCGAACTTATCAATTTCAAAATTAGTCGTTTTAGGCAAAAGTTCGAACTTTTGAACAGAAAATGGCTGATTTCTGCAATTTTTACACATTTTATCAAGTTAGCATAGAATGTACCAATCCGGTCATCCGTTCTAACCATTTGGTCACGAATTTCTTGTTGCTGTTTGCTTATGTCGTTGATGATTGTATCGTATTCATCCCGACTTATCCCTTGGTCCAGATATAGTTCCGTTAAACGGCTTTTCTTTATGGCTAGCTTACTTAGGGTTTCATTCTGTGTTGCAATATATCTGTCTTTTTTCAATATCGCCTTGGTCTGTTTTTCTTGTAGACCTTTTATCATTTGCCCCGAACGTGATGGTCCAAAGTACAATGCAGGCAGTATTTCATTAATCTGCTTCATGAATGGTGCAGCGGACACGTGATAATGCCGGCACGTATCACTTTTAGGTGGTTTCAGGAATACATAACGCCCTTTGGCCAGATATGGACTGTATGATTTGCCACAGTGCACACAATGAACAAAGCCCGACAATAACATGTCCTTTTTCTTCTTGCGTGACACATTGTTATACTTGCCGGACCTTATTTTATCGCACAGGTCAAAAATTTCTTTGGTTATAAGTCTGTCATGGCAATGCGGGTACAGTTTGCCTTTGATTTTCATTTCTCCATAATAGAAAGGATTACATAAAATCAGATGCATTTGACTGGGGCTGATTGGCTTATTTCTTCTGGTTTTTAGCCCGATTTCTGTTGCGTAATCGGCCAGTTGACGTATGGATATGTTGCCTGTGGCGTAGTTTTCAAATAACATCCGAACCTTGTGCCCACGTTCTGGGTCAATAATAGCTGTACGTACACCATTAATTGTTGTATTCAAGTATCCAATCGGGGCACAGGTCAATATCGTGCCTTCACGTATTTTCTTTTCAAAAGACCTTTTTACATTATCACTGATGCAGTTTGTGTAATTTTCTGCCATCATAACAAAAATCTGATAGGCCATTATCTGTGAATTGTTAGCACCAGAATCCAATATCTGATTTTCGCTTACAAAGTGCAGTGCTAACTTATCTGATTTACGCAGTTGTTCCAAAATCGGCACTTCCCGAAAAGAACGCTGCAACCTGTCTACCTTATCACAGACCAGTGCCACCTTGCCGGATTGTTTCTTGATGTACGCAATCATTTTTTGAAATTCGGGCCGTTCCCCACGCGTTGAACTTTCGACCAGTGTAAATTCTTGAATAATATCCAGATTTTTGCGTAAACAATATGCATGAAGACGGTCCAGCTGTGCTACCAAGCTATGACCGTCCTCTTGTTCTTTACTGCTAACTCTGGCTAATAAAACTGCATGCATTTCAAACCCCTTTTTGGGGAGTTTGAAATCTTTAATACATTAAATCAATTTAATTATTCCATGATGCACTTGATTGGCTTTATGCCTAAACCGTCCTGAAAATAGCATGTAATGGAATTGTTATGATATATTATGTTCTTAAACAGTATTTTCAACATGTTATGCTTGCTTTCTATCCCCATATTGTTGAAGCTTTGTAATATGTCCATCGTTATTATAACTGTATCTTGCTTGATTTCTTTTTCTCTGCTTTGATATTGTTGTAAAAATCCACGATGGGTTGATAGCTGTTTGTTTAGTTTTTCAATTGATGCAGCAATCATATCGGGGGTGGCACCATAGGCATTGCCGGTCAGCAGATTTTGAATCCGTTCTTCAAATCGTTTTATCTCTTTTTTTTCGTTGGCGATGCATTTTGAAATATTTGCCAGTTCAGTTATGTTGTTGGCATTAATCTGTGCATCCAGTAACGATACAATATCTGTTCTGTCATTTAATTGTTTCAGGCCCTTTGAAAGAGCATTGATAATATCACTTTCTTTTAGGTTTCTTGTTCCGCTTACTTTGGTTTTTAGATAATTGACCGTTTTATGGCGACTAACATACGGCGTGAACAGGGCTTTGGTTTCTTTATCGCGAACAAGGCCACGCAATGGCGACACCAGTTGTTTTGTTGGCTTCTTGCTGACTGTGCGTTTTCCGTTCAGAATTTCCAGACATTTGTAGAATACCGCCTCGTCAATAATTGTTTTGTATATATGCTTATATTCTACGACATCATACATTGCATAGCCGATATAAAATCTGTTGCGTAATATGCAATCAATACGTTGTTTGCTTAAATATATTCCGTATTTACGCTGCACGTGTTTACTCAACATTTCTAACGAGAAATTCCCGCTTGAATACAACTGGAATAATTCTTTTAATATTATTGAGTTCGCTTCATGTAACTTGATTCCCGTTTCCGAACCTTCTGTATAATTTATGTATCCAAATGGGGCCCGATATGGCGCTTTGCCCATTTCCCGACATATTCTAAGACAGTCGATTGTTCTCTCTCCGATTTGGATTGATTCACGTTCTGCATGTGCTATCAGGACCATAATAGTGTTTTCAACATCTCGACCAGAATCTTTGTTCCAAACAATACCTTCTCGGATAATGTGAAATGTTATATTGTGTTCCCGTACCATTTTTGCAAACACATAAAAATCATTAATGTTGCGTGTTAATCGGTCAACCTTGGATATGATGATTGCAAAATTATCTTTTGTTTTCCCGATAATGTCATCCAAATCACCCGCTTTTAAGCAATAAGCTGACTCTTTCAACTTATGAATATTAACAATTTCTAACTCCGGATGATTTTCACAGTATGCGTTGATTGCCTGCATCTGAACTTCCAGTGAATCGCATTGACTTTTTGTTGATACTCGTGTTATCGCAATCGCTTTTATTTTCTTATCAATTAGCATGATTTTACTTCTTTTTCTACTAGTGATAGAAGCTCGACCGTCTTGCCTCTTGATTGTTAGAACTCATGCGAGAAGGAGGTTTTGGAAAAATTTGAAAAATTTTTTTTATTTTTGGATTTTTTGTGTATTTGGGCCGTACCAACAGTTCTATTTATATGTAACCAAGGGGGTTAATTATGTGCAGAAGGTGCAGTGAAACAGAAGAAGTCCACGAAGTTATGGGATTGGGTACAGAATATTGGGAAAATCTGGTATTAATGGCCAAGGTTGCAGGTATGTATGTGCACCCTGCAATAAGCGATATTACAGAACAGATATGTTCTGGCTATCCAATTACATGCAAACAGGCAAATGTCCTGCTGCGGTTCAAAGCAGAAATCTCATTGCAATAATTTCTTAAGCAAATTTTCTTTGATGAGCCCTTTAAGGGCATTTTTGTTGGGTGCACGCATGCATTTGCAGTGCTGAACCATCATAAATAATCAAACATTTCCATTTTTATCCAAAACAGCAGTTCTATTCAATTGACTGCGTGGGGTGAATGGGATTGCTTATCGGTTCACAATATGCCACGTGGGTCTTTTTACAATATTGCCGTCCAAGGGCTTTCCAGACGGGGTCTATCACTACACCATAAAGGTATTCAACTATGAGCAACACAGAATCAACAACTAACTTTTTCAAAAATACAGAAACATTAACTAGGCATGCAAATACGATAAAACGAAGAACGTGGTACAAAGATGCAACCCAAGACAAAATATCCCGCAGAACAGTCACAGATATATTGTATATGTTCAACAATGAATGTTATGCCGAAGACCAAGGAATATACAGAAACCATAAATACAACATGACCCCAGAACAACAGGCATGGTATCTGGACCTTATTAAATCCGAATACTTAGCACTGTTATCGATTAAATTGCCCCATGTAAACCAATCAGGATATAAAAGGACAAAAAATCAACAGGCTGCCAAAGAAATGTACCGTAATATTATCCGCACAATAGAAAGGAAATTTACATCCAGCGAACATAATTGGAAACGTAATCCATTGCCCTTTGTTGGTGTGTTTGAGCATGGTAAAAGTGGATTCTGGCATGTTCATTTAGCTATTAAACACTGTGGTGAACCTATGGATGTACTAAGACGATTGATAAAAGCCATTGATGAAGTAAGGGAGTATTTTGGATTTTTTCAGACCGTTATCAACCTGCGATATATCTATGATAAGGAAGGTGTCTGTGCATATATGGTAAAAGAATTGAATAAAAACACCAACAATCCAAATGCAAGATATATCCATGATGAAGGTGCTTATTTATTCTACTTGAAAACATGGTTCGGTAAAGTAAAAGAAAAAATATACCCATACACTTCTTCGTCACTATCAACGTTGAAGTTATGGGTGGGGTTTGGTGTGATATTAAAAAGAAATAACTGTCTGAATATACCCAATCCGATAAATAAATTAAGGCGTATCTATATTCAAAAATGGTTGCAACGAAGATAGTTTGAAATATACCTTGCCTGCTATCTTCACTCTTTTGATTTCGGGATAAGCTTTGCGAAGATGCCAATGATAGATAGTGTCTGGTTTTATTTTCAGCAAATTGGCTAATTCATGAACAGTCAGTAATGTTTCATGAGTAAGTGGTTGTGTGTATGTCATTTTCGTGTTCTCCTATGGTATATAGAACCTCAAAAACTTCCATAAAACACAGTATGTATCCTAACAACCCCAGATGGGTTCGTAGTCCGAGTCGAATAGAAGCCCCTAAAGGCGAAGATTCGAAACGAGGCGCACGAAGAACCTATCAGGGCGTATGATTAAACAACATGAGTCTTATAGAAAAATATGGTCACTAAGACAAAATCGCACATTGACCGACCCTATCATTGCATTTTTTCTTGATTTTTATCGCTTTTTTTGATATAATAAAGATGAATCATGAGTGCGTATTTTATTCGCTTTGTTTATAAAGAACAAATTCCAAATGCATGTTTTTTGTGATATAATCTTCTTGAAGATTGTATTTTTTGTGCTATTTATTATGAAATAAAGGCTTGATTATGTTTATAAAAATGACAAATGTTGGTGCTATCAAAGAGGCTGCGGTTGATTTGACCGGCCTGTCTGTTATTGCTGGGAAGAACGGAACAGGTAAAAGCACCATAGGCAAAACTGTTTATACAATAATCAAATCTATTCAGGAACAAGGAAACATTGTTGAGAAGAAAAAGAGAGAATTTATTGACTGGGTTTGTAAAAATATTTATTTTACATTGCAGGCGATGATTTCAAGAGCTGAAAATTCTGGAGTTTCATCAAAAGAAGATAACGACTTGCTAGAATCGCACTTTCAGCTTGGAGCTTTCGAATCTCCTTTGTTTCAGTATATGGACAACAATGACTTTGAGAATGCTTCCGTATTAGTAGCATCTAGGGTGGAAATGGTGGATAAGTTCTCAAACATTATTGATGAAGACACTAAGCAGAAAACAAAAGAATTTCTTAGGACTATTGCAAACAAGTTGGTACCTATGGATACCAAGACCTCGTTAAAAGAGTCTTTGGTCACAATGTATCAAAATGTATTTGAGGGGCAAATAAATAATTTAAAGTCGCACCTGACTTCAGAAGTAGATTTTGGTAATTTATTAAAATATTCTGTTTCAAATAATGCTGATACGGTGGCTTTTTATGATAGATTTCAGATACAATTTGTGGACGAAAACATTTCTGAAAAAGTTTTTCAAGACGCTACGTTTGTAGAAACGCCCTTGTTGTTGCAGATGGAGAAAGTTAGAGACACAAATCATTTGCCGACATATTGGCGTGATTTGTTGAGCAAGGTCTCTGAAAAAACTTCTTTGCAAAACGATGCTATTAGGGATGCCATATCTGGTATTTCAGAAGCACTGGGTGGAAAACTGGAATACAATACCAATAAAAGAAGATTTGAGTTTATTAAAAAAGACTTTAACGAAGGCACAAATGTTTCTGTAAACAATGTGGCATCTGGTGAGAAGGTATTGGGCATATTCCAGCAACTTGCTTTGAACAATATGTTTGGCGCAGATAAGATAACCATTCTTGATGAGCCAGAAAATCATTTACATCCTGAATGGCTGGCAATATTAGCAGAGGTTTTAGTAAAATTAGCAATTGCTAAATGTCCAATTCTAATTACTTCTCATAGTCCGGATTTCTTACAGGCGCTAAGGTTTTATGCCAAGAAATATGGGCTGACACAGACGAAGTTCTATTTAGCAAATAGCGAAACAAAAACAATCGAAGACAAAACTGGTAAAGAATACGAAATCTTTGACAATTTAGCCAAACCAATTAATAACATATTTAAGTTTTCTGTTAGTGAAGCCTTGTCATAATTAATGAAGAGAGAACAAGGATGGTTGATTATACTAATTTTAAGAAAACTTTTTGTGACTGTTGTAAAAACAAATTAGATGGGGACTGCGTGTTTGGTTTGAAACAAAGTCGTACTATTTCTGATTGTGTTGAATTTATAGACTGGGAAGCGTTAATGGACACTAAAGATAGTCCTGAACACGACTGGCCCAGATGTGATGCTGTTTATATAGTAGACAATAAAACCCTTTTTATTGAGCAGAAAAATATAAGATGGTTTACGGTTAATAATAGCGACCAGTTGAAAGATGTGCAGGAATTGGCTAAGGAGCTTTTAGAGAAGTTTGAAAAGTCCAAGCAGGTTTATGAAAATGATGGTAATATTCTTGAAAGAGTAGAATATATTTTATCCTACAACTTAAACTCTGTGAGCGAAGACAAATTAGCACTATTAGAACGAGCTTTACGTAATAATTATTTCCCATATATAGAGTCAAAAGGCATAATGTGTCACACGTGTGAGCAGGTTGCTTATTACGCAATATTTCGCACTGAATTTAAGATTGCATAATTTGAAAGCCGTCCCCATTCGCTACTTCAAAGACAGCATTTTTTAAACGTTGGGTGGTGGCTTGGTCAATAGTTTTAAAGCCCTGATTGTATTCTTTGCTTTCGGGGTTTATTATTTCAGCAGTCTGGCATAATATGAACGTTCTTTGGCCACCATCTAACCTATTTTGCAACATTACAGTGTGACCAGTAGTGCCAGAGCCTGCAAATATATCTAACACTTTTGCTTCCTTGTTTCCAATCCATTTCAGCAGGTCTCGGATTAGCGCTATTGGCTTTTTGCCCGTAAACATTACTCCGCCTTCGTTTTGAACACTATTTTTATATACATAATACCCTTTCCAAACATCGCCTCTTATCAAGCTGTTTATCGGCTCGCCATCATCGTTTTTCTGCAACCTATTTATAAATGGCTTATAATGACACAGAACACCGTTTTCTTTTAATTCGACCAGTTTGTCATCCAGGATAAAAACCGCGTCAGGTGGGCAATTTAATGGTGTTTTTAAGGCTTTTGACTGTGGTGTCGTTGCTTTATACAGTATCGGAACAACTTTTTCATACATAAAGGCCTCAAAAACCGCCGATTGTTGCATCAGATTTTCAACGTTTTTGAGAGTAACAGGCAGATTGTGTGTTTTGAACTCTTGTGTCGCGGTCGGATTATTTTTCAGAAAGTTTAGCAAAGGCTCTTTCTTCAAATCTGGATGAATTATGGTGTTATAGTCTGTCGCGAATTTGCTGGCAATTGGGTCATACAATCGGTTCAGGAAGTTTATGTTACTTTTATCTCGTGCATACACCAAAAGATACGATTTAACATTAGGCAACTTGTACTTGGTGTAACCTGACATCGGGCCTGCAGCAATTTTGTCCTCTATGGTTATATTGTTGATAAAGTTTTCTTGGCCAAATATCTCATTCATTATCAACTTAACTTGAGCCATTTCGTCTTCGCCAATCGATACTGCAATTAGGCCTTTTGGATTTAATAATCTCTGACATAACATCAATCGTGGATACATGAAGGATAAAAAATCACAATCCCCATCAAAACTATCGTTATACATTCGGGGTGTGCGTGCAGTTGGCTGATTATAGGGGGAATCAACATATATTAAATCAAAGCTGTCCTTGTGTTCCGGCATCAGCCATTTCATTGTAGCCAGATTATCCCCGACACAGAGCAGATTTTTGCTGTTTTTGTTTGCGAGCTTATTGTTATGTCTATTGTCCGGCTTGAATTTAACCTTGGTCTTTGTGTCAGCCTGTCTAATCGCATAATCCCGACCAGCAAAATTCAAATATGTGCCATTCTTGTTCTGCGTTCTGGTGTTGTTCATGGACAGTTCGCCTGCTTGCCCAATCATTTCACTATAGCTATATATTTCGTTTCTTTGCTTTCCCAAGGTTGGGTGCAATATTCCCATGTCGACCAGTTTGTGCACACTATTTATGACGTTCTTTCTGGCGTACTTGGTAATATCCACGATTTCATTTATGGTCATTTGTGGCTTGTTCGCAAATGCTTCTAAGATAGCAGTAGCAGATATGCGAGACCGGCCAATGGTTTGTACTCGTTTTAAATCCTTGGCCAAAATATCATGATTAGCCAATGCAACTGACTTTCGCATAAGTGATTTTTTGTCCGTTTTCATACTCAAATCATACTTCTAAAAGTAATTTATTCAAGTATAAATTACGGATAATCAAAATGTTTTATAAATTCACAAACGCAAAAGTATGATTTAATCCGTCCAAAATTTAAATATTGGATACGTCTTAAATAGCTCTTTTGAGTAATCAGAAAAATGCTCAAAAATAGATTTGGCTTTTTCCATATAGCCCAACAAAAGATATGCTCCAAGTAGCTGACCATCCGCTTTGTCTTTGGAGATAAAATTATTTAAATCTATTTTTTCTTGGTCGCTGAACGGACGGAGTCTCTTAATAATCTGCATTTCATTCAAATAAATATTATCTGCTAAAGTTTGATTTATATTTTGCATTTGCTTTATTCTGTCTAGAACTTCTGTTGCCTTGTCTAAAAAAACATGTTGCTTCGTTGAATCGAAAGCCTTGAGCAATTTAAACCAGTAATGTATAAGGATAAAATTTACATTGTAGCTATTTGCATCGCTGCCAAGATATTTAAACATATCTTTTTGCACAATATTTATATCAAAATTTATAGAATTATAAAAATCTGTTTCGTGCAACAACAGGAAATATGAATTTGTGTTTTCTTCCATGATTTTATCCTCCGTGGAAGTAGATATCTTGATTGGCGGATGCGACTTAAATATATCTTTTACTAAAAAGGTTGCTCCGTCTTCTGTTGCTTCAACTCTAAATAATAGATGTTTATTGTTCTCGGGCAAGACAATTCTTATTAAACCTGTCTGATTAATGTTTGTAACTGTCATGGGGCGATTTTCTAGAAGCGAAACGGCTGCAGCGTACAAACTGTGTATCGTATCTGCATTATAAACCGAAATGTCCGCTTTGACGTCTATGACTGATAGCATTTCTTGGATTTTGCGTACTATTTGCAGATTCCTTGAAACCTCATCCAATGTTTTTTTATCAAACGTTAGCATAAAACGTTGGTCGTTCAGAAAAAAACTATTGTTTCGTGATGTCGCTATCATAAATTCAAAACATGTCGTTATATCAGATATTTTTCCAAGGGGCTCTATCAGTATTTTACCTGTGTTTCTGCTGTTTTTTGGAATAGATAAAGTTAATACCTTGTTTCCAAACAGAAAATTACATTCTTGCAGAGACATATCAACAAATCCTTCTTGGAAAAATATTTTACCGTCTACGCTTATCTGCATATGTCCATTATAAGCAGTCACTCTATCAACAGTAAAACCGCCATTACAGACAGTGATTCCAACTGAATTTGCTGAATACTTATATGTGGATTGCCCTAACATATCAAATATGTTATTGCACCTGAGTCTAAAAAAATGCTTGGTGTATCCTAGTTTGTGTAATTCTTCTTCAGACATAATTCCAGTTTGCGGTATATTACGTTGCAAATTTCTATCTGTCAAAAAATCTACAAATATATTCTGAGTCGCAATTGGATTTTCGGGCAATCGCTTCATACGAATGTTTTTTTGCTTTAACTTCTTTGAACATTCAATAATTACATGTAAATCCGCAGGCAATAATGATTTGTAATATATTGTTTCAACTCCTTGATAAATCTTTACAACAAAGAATATGGCTCCCCCAATCTTGTAATAATTTTTTAAATCAGACATCTGTACAGGAAATTTGAACCGCATTTCATTTTTGTTATTTTTGGTGACAGTTACACCTTTAACTTGTACCGGAACATACCCTAGCAAATTTTCTTTTGAATGATTGGGTGATTGGTATACAAGAACCTGACCATCAAGCGAAGGCAACTTATCGTTTTCCTTTATATCCGGCACTAAAATATCCGTTTTGGATAAAACATTACTTACTTTTGAAGTGGCTATCGTTTCTATGTTCATGACATTTCCTATACAGATATGCGTATAGCAAAAATTTGAAGAAATATCAAATCGATTTATAAAACGGCTTGAAGTTTTTGGCTTTTTGATATAAACTATGAATTGAATCCATAGGGATATGGGTTCGGGGCTGTGCTAAGCCCATTCTGTTCGGTGCAAAATTGCTAATGGCATCGTTATCTGATGTCATTCCTGTGGTTTTGTGTCGTGATTTATCCCTGACTTGTATAAGTCGGGGAGCTGTTTGCTATACAATAGGGGCAACCCGAAAGCGACAGAATCAATAACAGAATGATTAGCAACTCCCCGACCGCCTTACATCCCATGGCGGTCTGTTTTTACAAATGGAGTTGAATTATGTCAGAAATAGAAAATAATAGTTCGTGGTTCCCATGGGGAAGATTAATAATAGGAACACTTATAGGTGGCTTTTTTACAACAATGATGTCTGTAGATTACACTTATTCATACGGACATTATAACGCAAGCACCCCCGACTATTGGCCATTGTTTTTTATATTCACATTTGTTTTGGGTTTAATACCAATGCTTATCGTTTCTACAAAAGACGCAGTTCACAAGGAAGCTATAAGTTGGATTACATTTTTATCTATGTTTTGTCCGTTTGCCTTGGTTTTGTTTTTAGCGGCTTTGATTTGGGCGATTTGTGGACAAAGTAAAGAAGGGGCAGAAAAAGCAAAAGAAGCAGCGATAGAAGCACAAATATCACCGTTCAAAACAGAAATTGTCAATAATGCTAAATATTTAACCGACAAAAAAACAGAACGTATGAAGTATTTGAATGAATTGAAAAAAGAAACAGTTTCAGAGATTGCAAAAAAGCGTAAAGAGCTAGAAAAAGAACACAACAAGATAAATAGCATTCCCGTCGATGCTGCAAAATACCTAAAACAGCAAGGTACGACAACAATAGATGCAGATATATCTAAATTAGAATCTAAATTATTGGCAATTGACGCACTGATAAATGCAGAAACAGTCAAAAAGTCTACAAGTGTTGAAAAGGCAGAATCTGAACTTGATTATGATGACGATGAAGATTAAAGGAAAATATATGAAGCGGTTAATATTTATTACCTTATGTCTAGTTATTGTATGTTTGCCTGTTAGTGCAAGTTATAGTAATAGAAAGCTAGCAGAATCTATTCTGCTTGTTCCAAAACCTGGGATTAGCATACAGATATGGCACGGAATAAAGCGTATTATTAATTCGTATATGGATATACCAAAAGACATTAATATTATAACCCAAAAACTTTTTTTGAATACGAATGCTATATGCGGCATAGACGATTTATTAACAGAAAAATGCGAACCTGATAACAATATATATTCTCTGCTAAAACAGGAACGATATGAAAAAAGTATATTAAATATGTATGCCACAAGAAATGCAGTGCACGAAACAGAAAAGTATATTGGTGTATCAGATTCCCATATAACAAGATTTGTTGAGATACTTGGCTATCCTTTGGGGTATTCTATGCTGACTTTTTAAAAGGAGAACAATATGAAAAAAATTATTCTATTAACAACTCTCGCTTTATTAACCGCCTGTTCGTGCAAAACTAAAATAGATAGAGCAAGTATTTTAAGTGTAGAACAAACAACGGACAAAAAATTGCCGACTTTAGAAGCTGTGTATATTGATGCTACATCTGCAATTCCGCAATACTGGGAGCCTGGGTCAAAAATTGTTCAAAGCGGAACAGAACGGGCAACTTTATTTTATAACTTAGTAGAGAACACACTAACAAATCCTTATGGTGACATACACGGTTATATGGAGTTAAGAGACGAAACACGTATGAAACCTGGGTTGGGGTTACTGTGGTTGCTGCCATCGTATTACACTTGCGGTTTGGGTAATCTTTTAGGGTTACCTTGGGGCGATGAAAGTGCTTATAGTCAGGTCAATGTTAGAATCCTAGATAAAAAAGGCAGACTAGTAAAAAGATACCAAACCAGAATAGATAGAAAAGAATATTGGGCCCGTTGGAGTGAATGCTCAGAAGATTTACCATTAAGAGTATACCGAATGGCACTTGATAAAATAATATCAGACATGCAGCAAGATTACGATTATTTGTACGATAAATTGAAATAGCTGTAACGCATTTGGGGATTCAGTGATGAGCTTTTAAAAGAGATATTGTATGATGAATAAGCAAAATACTTTTGTACGCAATTTTGTATGGAGTGTTGTTTTTATTATTGTTTTGATTCTAACTGCAAATTTTAGAAACTCAGACAGTAGAAAACACGTCAATGTATATGAAATGTATAAACCAAAAGAATATATAACGAACACAAAATCTAAAACATATACAGGTGTATCAAACAAAGATTCTATCTATGTCAAGGTAGAAGATAAGTTAACAGGCGAGCAGGAACACTATAAAGTTGACGGCATATCGACTTATGTCAAACAGATGGCAGACCAAACTATCCCAAATATGTCTTCGACAAATAAAAACTATCTCAAACAGAATTCGGGTTTAGTATCAGATGCGTCGAAAGCATATGGTTTTATATTTTCCAACAATTATAAAACCGTTAAATTTTGTTCACAACATTATCCTGTTAATAATTTGAAAAAACAGTTTGATTTGCGTTTTAAAGATAAAAAAACGAAAGCGATAAATATATTGAATAGCGCCTTGGGAAAAGATGGGGCCCAAAACCTAGAGCAAACCCTTATCTCAAACACGAACTTGTTACACATCAGTTATAAACAAGTAGAAGATGACTATATGATGACAAGGAGATTGGCAACACAGGAAGGTATACACAATTTCACAAAAAAAGACTATTGTAGAATGCTTGATGATGCAGCAGTGGAAATTGTTGACGAAGAATACGTCAAATTCAAAACAATACTACCCAACTTTTAAACCAATGGAGGAAACCTATGAACACATTAATGACATTGTTAATAAGTATTGGTATAACTGCCGGTTTAGTTTTATTTTGGTGCTTGTTTAAGATATATAATGAAACTACGGATACAACAAAAAAACTTATGCAATACTGCTTTTGGGGAATAGTTATAATTTTATTCTGCTGTTTTATGCCAGTTGATGTTTTTGAAAAAGCTATAGAAAAGGGGTTGTATGGCGGTTTAGCGACAGGTATTATTGTGCTTTTATATTGGCTTTTTATTATATTGCCTATTTCTGCAAAAAATAAAATCAAAAACAGTGCAAAACAATCTAAATTAGCTCCGTTTAAAATAGAAATAGTAAATGATAAAAAATATATAGAGACAACAAAAGAAGAAAGAATTGCGTTTTTACACAATTTAAAAAAGCAAACCAATGCAGAATTGCTGAAAAAGCGCAAGGAACTTGAAAATACAAATAGCAAATTAGAAGATATACCAGATGATGTGGCTAAGTATATTAAAAACAAAGACCAGCCGCTGTTGGAGAAGAACATATCGGATTTAGAGAACAAAGTAACAGCTATTGATGAATTGATAGAATCAGAAAGAAAATAGCAGTCTTATATGTTATTTGACTCATAATTATTTTACAAATGCTACAAAAGGTACATTTTGTAACATTAACGCGGAAAGCCCCAGAAAACCAAGAGTGGCAAACCGCGTTAATAACTTGACAGCAGCAAAATGTTATAATATAATAACATACAAATAAAGTGTAACATTATACTAAGGAAATAAAATGGTAAACAAAGAGTTCGTAAAAGATTCAAAACTGAAAGACATCTTGGCCTACATCAAGGGTATCAATCACAGTGAACAAATCCGCATGATGTTTTTCTGCTCACTGAATGGTCTTCGCTGCATCAATTTCAGATGTTTGCAGGTCAAGGATGTATTTAATGCCGATGGTACTGCCAAAGATGTCATAGATTTGAGCTGCGACAAGAATAAGGGTAAATTTTCGGCCAAATACTACATCAACAATCAATTTAGGAGAGAATTAGAAAATTACTTCAAGTACTTGACGGCTAAGTATGGAGAAAAACTGGATGGTAACACATACCTGTTCACGTCACAAAAGCAAAACAAGCCATTTAATCGAGTGTCCATTTGCCGTATTTTCAGCACGATATACCAAAAATTCGGAATTCATGGGGCCTCACACTTAGGCAGACACATGTTCATAACTAAAATGATTAACAACGGCATCAATCCATTTTTGGTAAAACAGTTAGTCAATCACCGAAACATCCAGACTACCCAACGTTATTACAACACCAATCCGGTACAGTTGTTAAATGCCGTAGAAACAGCCAAAATATAGATAAAATTCCAGCAAAGACCATAATTATTACCCTTGCGAGTTCTATTGATTACATAGAAACCAAGGGGTAAATCATGGCAGTAAAAAGTGACATACATTATCGCTGGGAAGATGACTGCGTAGTTGTAAAAAAGAACAAAGGCAACAAGCTCAAATTCCAAAACGCCAAAGCAGCGTACCACAAAGACGGCAATATATTCGTCATATCTTCGCTCGGTCGAAAAATCCGAGTAGATAAGTTCGGAATTAGGCATTGGGAATAACCAGACCACTATTTTCAATTTCTGCTAATATCTCGTTCAACAACGGGCCTAAATCAAGCACTTGTTGTATATTTTCGGGTAGAACTGTGTCAAATTCGGGGCCCCATTATAAAATGCCCCATCGGGGTGTTTTTTATTTTGTGCGCACGCCAAATCGTTTGCGTACAGCGGCTGCGGTCGGCAGTTGGATTTGGAACTTGGAGGGGTGGAACGGATTCATGGGGCGAATCACGTGTATGGTTAGAAGCGTCAACAGAAACCAATACATATGGTCGCAGCGGTTTTAGTGTACATGGAGGAGTTGAACCAGGTTCAGCGGGCTGTATTGATTTAACATCAAATATGGATAATTTTGTTGCGTTATTTGATTATATAGAGAATGATTTAATTATCAAAGTGGAGTATTAGATATAAAAAAGTGTCATGATATGCAAAATACAAAAACATTAGCAACATATGCATTCGTTTCGTTTGTTATCATGTTTGTATTCTATTTTGATTCAAACATGTTGGCTTCTTCAAAATGGGACACTTTATTTTACGGTTTGTGCGAATATCACTGCCTGCGTTATGTTGATATTACAATTATAAGCGCAACCTTTTTGCTTGGTCTGTTTTTAATGTGTTTATCATGGAAACCATATAAGTGGAAATGGGGTTGTATTTTATTATTGGCTTTTATTGTTGCGATTATAAGTTATATTATTTTATCTGCTGTTGTTGCAGCTATAAATTATATGATTTAATCATAAAGAAATAAAGTTTGGCATGGAACAAAAAAAATATTCTTTATTTTATTATATTTCCGTATTCCTGGCGGGGTTGTTCTTCTTCTTTTTAAGTGATTTGGCTTATTTCGGGCGAATTGCAAAAAATGAAGATATATGGTGGAACGTATGCATGCATCTGGATGGTCATAAGGCAGATGTCTGCATGGCACGCTATGACTTGTTATGCATTTTCATAATTTTGGGTCTGCTAATGTGGTTGGGATACATGCTTACGCCCATTTATAAAAAGAAAATATTTTTTATCCCATTGCTGGGATTCTTGACGTATCCAGTGTGCAATATGCTGTATTATTTAATATTGAGTTTGTTATAGTTGACAGTTAGAACCATCAAAAGAAACCAATACATATGGTCGCAGCGGTTTTAGTGTACATGGTGGAGTTGAACCAGGCTCAGCGGGCTGTATTGATTTAACAAATCGTATCGATGAATTTACACAATGGTTTGAAAAGAATGGACATGATTTAATTATCAATGTAAAATACCATTGATGAAATTAGCAAAATCAATTTTATGTATTTTGGGACAGATATTGCTATTATGTTTATCTTTTATAGCGATACTGGTTCCAATCTCTGAATTACGATATGTTTTTACTATGGCTCCATATCCATACATGCTGTACGGAGAATGCTGTAAGTTTATTGAATTTATGGGGGTAGAAATACGCACAATTTACTATGTTGTCTTGTTGTTGATATGTT
>JAFXGD010000002.1 GCA_017513285.1 Alphaproteobacteria bacterium | reverse complement strand
TTTATTATCTATATTTACCATCAAACCACGTACCATCGTCGCCAATTCGTCATAGACCGCATCACCACGAATTTCAACATCACCATATTTCTGCTGACACCCAACCAATTTATCATATGGACACATGCGAATTATCGTGTCTGTATCCAACCCAACACAGTTCGAATAATCCGGCCCACACCTGCCTTCTGCAGTCAAGCATTCCTTAACCGCAGACGTGCATGAATCAACACGCATGGATGCCAATCTGTCCACAACAAAGTTCCATATCGGTGCCGCCCGTGCCGTGTCAACATCGGACGTATCAACACCACATGAATTTAATGGAACCGTACATATCGACATCATCGTTTCCGGCCGGGTCAAACATGCATCATAAGAACCATCCGGATCACTGGGGTCAATGTTGTCTTTACATCCCTTTACAAAGCAATCAGATATACGTCCAATACATTCTTGGCGGACATTGTTTTCCGCAATCAATTCTGCACTTTTTATCTGGGCTGCATTCGCATGCAAAAACGCATCCCACACTTTATCCGCAACCGATGTGCATGATTTTAATACCGTGTCACACAGCGGACGCTTTGATTCCAACACGTCATATGTCGATGCCGATATCTCAACCCCCGAACCAACACCCGTAATTTTGTATGTGTCACCGTTCGTCATGGAACGTGTACCCGCATTATCCATTGCAACCAATACAGCACATTTGGAAAAATCAGTTCCGCATTCCGCCGTCGTTTGCATACATTCTGTAAATGCGATTGTACATTCGCCCAAATCATATTTATTCGCAGATTGCAATTTATCCAATGCCGCCGTGCGCATCGCACTTTGTGCCGATGCCAATTTACGATTGGCATCTGTCTTTTGCTTCTTTAATGCGTTTTCATATGCCGCACAGTCGGACCGTGTCGACGCATCATACATCGCCGTCAGCACAGAAATATCATTTGCACATTCGGGAAATCTGTCGCCACATAACCGGGCGGACTGCGCCATCAAAGCGCCACCACGCACCAAATCATCTGCATCCGATTCTGAATCATCTTCGTCATCAAATTCCGACACATCAGAATCCCACATAGACAAATCCAACCCAGATTTTTTATTTTTGACAGTCACGGGTGTATCGGACAATGCCGTTTCACCAAAATTTTCCAACGTCACCGATTGCAAATTAATATCAGTTATACTGGATGCGATTTTTTCTAATTCAAAGATTTTATTATTACACAGACATCTGCCACCACTGACATTATCATCCATGCACATTAAATCCATACATCCATTAAATTTGTCTTTACATGTATTGGATATGGTTGTATCCGCCGTTGCGGCCACAACATTTGTCCCCGCCGACACAACAGATTGTTTAGACTGTGGGGCCGCAGCCGCAACGGCCACATTCCCCACCAATCCCACATAACACAATGTCGAAATAACAAGACCTATAATTGAATATTGGTGCATGTTTCTTTTTCCTCGCCCCAGGTTTTACACCATTTACGTTTTGGCTTTGTACACGTTTGCACACGTACACACTTGGTACACATTAATGTTTCCATATCAAATGTAGTGGTCGTCACTTCTTTATAATTCCAATCATTACGTGAATGCGAACCAATCAAAGTATCCGGCGCCACATTGGTATCATACGCCACAGATTTCAAATTCCGTTTTCCATACGATGTTCCCAATGTTGCACTCTTTGCCATATTAACACATGCGATACGTGCATCTTCACGTCGTGCATCATACGCATTTTTCTGTTCTGCGGCTGCGATACGCTGGCCCAGTGCAACATAGTCTTGGGCCTTACGTTCTGCAAATTCATCCATTTTCTTTGCATAATTATCTTTGGCCTTCTTTAATGCCGCCGTCGCAATTTTTTGACGCATTTGTTTTGTCAATGCATCAAAGCGCTGATTTTCCTTGCCAAACATAGATATAAAATCGCCATCATCGGTGGACTTACGCAGTCCTTGAACCTGACGACCATTCATACAAAAATCAACCCGTGTATCAGATTCGATTGTATCAATTGCCATTTTGACGTTACGATACAGCAATTTTATTTCCGCCTGCTCTTCTTCTGTCAAATCGTCATATCTGTCATATATTGCACTATCAGGTTTTAAATCACCATTTTCATCAAAGAATTCAACCATATCCCATGGAATAACCCCAACCACATGTCCCGCATAATTAATACGGTCATTCCATTTTATACAATCGCCTTCGGCCGATTTTTCCTCACAACCATACCCCAATTCGTTATCCAAAATCTGATCCACTGTTTGTGCGCATTTGCTGTCAATCGGCTCACCCGCTTCATTAACCTTGCACAATTTATATTCCAAAGAACGGGAACCAATTCCATCATCAATTGTCAATGCATTACAGTTTTCTGTATCACCACAAACACGAATCATGGCTTCATCGGCGGCTTTTTGACACTGCTTCAAGAAATTATTATCCATATTCAACATGATACCCGTGATATAGGATTCAATACGTTCGTACACATCCACCCCACCCGTCTTTTCTGCCGATTGCACTTCACATCCGAACAGTTTTTCTTCTGGGCACATACGAACAATTGTATCTGTATCCAACCCGATACATTGCGAATAGTCTGCACCGCACCTGTCTTCTGCGGTCAAGCATTCTTTAATTGATTTCGTACACGAATCAACACGAATAGATGCCAAACGATCTTTTACAAAGCCCCAAATCTGATTTTCTTCTGCCCCTTCGACCGTGGCAACAATACCACATGCATTCAATGGCACCTTACAAAAATCCAACATGGTTTCCGGCCGTGACAAACACACGTCATACGACCCATCCGGATCATTTGGATCCATGTTATCTTTACAGGCCTTCTGGAAACAAGATGCAATATTACCAATGCAATTCTGACGTACATTATCTTCTGCAATTAATTCCGCACTTTTTAACTGTGGCGCAACTTCTTTCAAGAAAGTATCCCAAACTTTATCCGCCACCAATGTGCAAGACTTTAATACCGTTTCGCACAATGGCTTTTTGCCCATCAAAGTATCATATGTTGTCGCTTGAATTTCAATAACGGTCGCCGCCCCTTGGATAGCAAACTTTTTCGGTGATTTCGAAGATTTCGTCGAAGAATTTGTCGCATCCATTGCGGCAATTGATGCACATTGTGCAAAATCTTTACCACAACCGGCTGTTGTTTGCATACAACTCTTGAATTCAATTGTACATTCGCCCAAATCATATCTATTCGCAGAACGCAATTGGGTTAACGCTTCTTCACGCAACGCCTGTTCGGCGGCGGTCAGTTTTTTCTGACTGTCATTACGACGTGCCTTTAAACTGTTTTCATATGCCGCACAATCCGATTTGATACGTTGCAGATACATTAACTTTAACATATTCATATCAGATGCACACTCTGGCACCTGGGTCGCACAAATATTGGTGGCTTCATTATACAGCGCATCACCCTCTTTACCTGCAATGGCTGATTCACTGCCCCCAAAGATAGACTCTTCGACCTCTTCAATATCAATTGGCGTATCCCACATAGACAAATCCAATGCCGAACGCGCATCCGTATTCTGACCACCCCTTAAAACAGCATCGGCGGCCGCATTTGCATTGGCAATTGCCGCATCGGCATCGGCACCCATTTGCAACCGTTCCAACCCCAATGTCGCCATTTGATAAGATTGCTGATCTAATTTTTCTATTTCGGCCAAAATATCATCAAATTCGGCATTTTTATTACTGCAGATGCAACGACCACCGGTTTCATTATCCAACATACAAAAAGAATCCATACATCCTTCAAATTTCTGTCGGCATTCGGCACTGACCGCCGTATTCTGTGTTGCCGCCGCAACTTTTGTACCGGTACTGATAACATTTTGCTTGGCCCCTGCACGTGCAACAACCGTTGATGCCGTGGCCGCCCGTGCCGCAACCGGCGCCCGTGATGCACTGCGTGCCGCCACAGTGGTTGTCGCATCACCGCCACCCGACGTACGCGATGCACCGCGCACCGCCGCCCGTGCCGCAGTTGTTGTTGTGGTGGTGGTTGCCGTGGTCGTATCATTACGCCCCCTGCGTACAGCAGGCGCCGCAACAGAATCCGCCATAAATGTCATCAAACACAAAAGTGATATGCCAAATTTATTCATGTAAAATCCCTTCCAACTATTATGATTCATTTTAACACAATAAAAATACTTGGTAAAGACTTTTATCAAATAAAAAACCGCCATATGGCGGTTTTTTATTTTTCAGATATAATTACTCTGCCTTTTTGGCGGTTGATTTTTTTGCAGATGTTTTCTTCTCGGCTTTTTCTTCCGCTACAACCTCTTCTGCCACAGCTGGCGCTTCTTCTGCCGCAACTGGTGCTTTCTTTGCGTTCACATCACGATCAACCAATTCGATAATCGCCATAGGTGCCGCATCACCATAACGGAAGCCCGCTTTCAAGACACGTGTATAACCACCTGGACGATTGGCATAGCGTTTACCCAAAACATCAAACAACTTTTTAACAGTTGCCGCCGATGCATTACCCAATTCCGATGCGGTCAAACGACGGTTTGCAACAGTATCAACTTTGGCACGAGTAATCAATTTTTCAACTACACTGCGCAAATCTTTTGCTTTTGGCAAAGTTGTTTTAATCTGTTCTTTTTCAATCAAGTTTTTCGCCAAACCAACAAACAAGGCTTTGCGTGCATTTGTGTCGCGATTGAATGTACGACCCGCTTTCATATGTCTCATCGATTACTCCTTTATTTTGTTTCCGCCCACCACCATGATGGGATTTTTTTGAGACGTCCACAACCTGACATCAAATGCCAGAACCGTGGGATTAAATTTTTATCTTTGCTTCCTTTTAATATCTTTTACACGTTCACTGCTGTAAAAGTCATCTCTCAAGGCAGATTCACCATAAAACAAGACACTCAAAGTTTTTTCCAACCAACTCACTTTTCTGGTGGCCTTTTTTAAGTTCTCTTTCTTTGTTTTTTCAGACATTTCTGCCTCCTTGTTTGACATAACAGTATGCCGTGTCACATATTCTAAAAAATTAAATTATGTGCGACGATTGGCGGTGTTTGGCGGTTCGCAGTGCAGTTGACCCGCATAAGAACCGACAAACACGACAAGCGTCCACAGAATTTAATTTATTTGTATGGATCTTCGTACTTTTTGGCCAACTCTGCAATATTTTCAGGTGGCCAACCTGGTACTTCCATACCCAAACCTAAGCCCATGGCTTCTAATTGAACTTTGATTTCGTTCAAAGATTTGCGGCCAAAGTTTGGTGTTTTTAACATGTCGGCTTCGGTCTTTTGAACCAATTCGCCCAACCAATTGATTTTGTCATTCTTCAGGCAATTATTTGCACGAACAGACAATTCCAATTCATCAACATATTTTAATAATTTTGGATCAAATGGCAAAGCGTCTTTTGCTTTTTCGTCATCGCTTGGCGCACTGATTTGTGCAGGATCTTCGAAATTGATAAAGACAACCAATTGATCCGTCAAAATACGTGCTGCAAATGCGATTGCATCTTCTGGGGACACAGAACCATTTGTTTTTACCGTCAATTCCAATTTGTCATAGTCCGTAGATTGACCAACACGTGTTGGCAAAACATCGCTGGCGACATTCAAAATTGGCGAAAAGATTGAATCCACGGGAATAACACCCAATGGCAAACCATCCGAATGTTGTGATGCAGGCACATAACCACGACCCGTACCCAACGTAATTTCCATATCCAAATTCGCACCTTTATCCAAAGTACAAATTTCAACATCTTTATTCATAACTTCGACACCGCCGGTTGTTTCAATCATACCTGCGGTTACGACAGCCGGACCTTTAACTTTCAAATAAGCTTTGTGTTGACCTTCGCTTAACGCTTTGAAATAAACGCCCTTTAAATTCAATATAATATCCGTCACATCTTCACGGATGCCAGAAACACTGGAAAATTCGTGTTGCACACCATCAATTTTGATATAGATTGGCGCACATCCCTGCAAAGACGACAACAATACACGACGTAATGCAGTCCCCAATGTCAAACCAAAACCTTTTTCCAAAGGTTCCGCAACCAATGTAGCAATATTAGGATTATGTTCATCAACTTTGATTGTCAATTTCTTTGGCTTAATCAAAGTCATCCAGTTTTTTTCAATCATTCATTACCCCTTTTCGGCTTAGTTTATCATTTTCACCAATACGGTAAACCTGCACATATTAAATGCGCCCGCATATTTTATATTCAACCCATTGAAAAGTCAAATATTTATTTACGACGTACTTTGGCATCCATCAAAGTGTGACGAAATTTTGCATTAAACGCCAATTGATGTAAAAATTCCCCGACAGACATGGCCGCACGGTCCGGATAGACAAAATGCCCTGCACAAATCCAATCCGACCCAATCGGTGCAATTTTATGGCTTCTGCGATTGCGATAAACCACATTACCGACAAACGCAGTCCCCAACGGATCAAAGTGTGGCGATTTTACAATTGCCCCACCACGTTTATAATCCCGCGCTTCAATCATCATAACAACACACGCCACCAATTCCATGTTTGCATATTCTCTGTCTATGATACCTTTGACAGCCGGCGCCCAATATTGCGACGTCATATGATTTGCAACCGTCAAATCATACCCCAGATATTCGTTACGATTCCACGCACCTTTATCATAGTTATAATAGATGATATTGCTATAATTTGTGCCAAACAAATCACGCATCTTATCATCTGTCAAAACTTCCACCGGTTTTACGGTCTTATTTTTTTCTGCCATATTCCGCCACCAATGCATTACGAATTGAATACATATAATCTTTATAGTTAATAAAATCATTCATTGCAAATTGTGTCAAAATCCATTGATTGGCATACACAACACCTGCAATCCATGCATCAGATACGGGCAACAATCTCCCGCTTTGTCTGTCACGGCGGATGACATTAAATGTGGCCGCATTTGCTTTCTGACTGTACACCGGCCCAGGAACAGGCATTCCTTTATACCAGTATCTGCCTTTTGCAATCGCCTTTATTGCACATGCGACCAATTCGACATCTGCAAATTCTGGTTCTGATTCAAATAATTTTTTAAAATCTTGGACGGCCAACGTATCTGAATCACGCCACAATATATCATGCCCCAGATAATGCGTAGTATTCCAACACTTTGCATCAAAATTATAGTACACAACATCTTCGTTGTGCTTAACCTTTAACAATTCCGCCGCTTTGGCATTTGTCAAAAGTTCTTTACCATTTTTTACCATTTTAAAATCCACACTTGTTACAAGATTTAACCGGCACAATACGGCGTTCAACCTGGACACCCATTGGTTGATAAACCGTAACAGGCTGATAAACCTGATAATGATCGATTACTTCTGTATGCGTTTTAACGCGCACAGGTTTTGCCACTGCTTTATGCGCACATGGACGAACGTCACGACTGGACGCAAAGCGTTTTGCACATCCACCACGATTAGCAGACACACGTTCCACCGTCACAACGGTTTCTGTTTCTGTATATTTAACCGCTGCAGACGCAGGGCCAAACACCATAGCAGCACACATACCAACAATCAAACATTTTTTCATATTATGTTCCTTTTTTTCTGTTATGACATTCTCTCTGCGCCGCACCATACGACGCCCCGCAAATTTTTCTTAACGTGCGACGTTTTTCACCCCCCACATCAATGCATCCATTAAACAATCACTGGCATGTTCGTCACGATTATATGGACACTTTATCCATGGCGCCAATCGCAAATCCCCGGTCTTATCATTTCGCAAGACATAACAACCAAAGACATGCTTGCTGGTCAAACTGGCACGTTTAAATACAGTATTCGGATTAACCAACATGGCGGTTTCATATACCGCCCGTGTCACCGGCACAACCGCAAATGCCACCACCGATTCACCCGGCGCCAACCATCGGTTATTTTTACTGATGCTTTTCACGGTTTGATATTCTGACACAGACAATTTACACACTGCATGCACATCACGCCACCCCAGTCCGCCTTCTGTGGCAGACTTTTTTTGCCAATGCGTTCCCACGCCAACTGTATTCAAATCAAAATTATAATACATAACGGCATGATAATGTTTGCCAAACAACACAAACACAGACGCATCCGACAAAGGACGCCCCGCCCCCATTGTCACATCATCACAAACAACAGCAATATCTAACAAATGCTGGATACGTTGCAGCTCTTGCTGCAATCCCCGATACTCTGCACTTGTACAATAATATACATGTTCTGACATACTGTTCCATTTATTGACAAAAATAATATAATATATATTTTGTATTTGTCAACAAAAAATCCCCACAATGGGGATTTACTATTTTGTTTTAAATGGCGCAATCAATGCCCGACGTTCACGTTCATGCGCCCACATACGAAACACGAACCGTTGCAATGCGGCGTATTGACCATATGTCATAACACTTTTAATATCCAACCCCATCCAACCTTTTGGATTTGCTTCATACAGGCCTGTTTTTGGATTAAATGCAATAACATTACCCACAATTAATTGTGACATTTCATCATTCAAAGGGTATCGGACAAACTCATTTTTACCGTTCCAAGACACGTGTGGCACACCTTGAACGACCGCCATAATCAATTTACGTCCTTCAAAATCCACCATATTTTCAATATCACGTTTCAAAGCGGGCGCATAATCCGCCAACCCATTCTGGGCGACTGTCCGACCTGCATACTTTGCACGATTAACCTTACCTGTTGTAAAATCATACGCCACCACCATATCATATGGCGCATCCAGCAAATTTTCCATCTGCCCACGTGTCAATTTGGGCATTTTAATATCTTTCATACTTTTATCCTTTTTAAAGTGTATTAGTCACACACTATCAAAACAACGGAAATTATCAAGTATTTTTAACAGTATTGTTTTCCCAACAAAAAAACCCGCCATGCGGGTTTATATACTAATCTTCTTCTAACTCTTCTTCATCGACATCGACCGCATTTAAATCGATTTCTTTTGGAACCCCCAAAATATCTTCTATTTTATCGGATGCGGCATCCAAATCGATTTTATGCAAAACTGCAAATTCTTGCGCCATGCGTTCCAATGCACGCAAATACAGTTGACGTGCCGAAAAAGTCATTGTATCTGCTGCACTGCGTCGTTGCAAATCACGTACCACTTCGGCCAACTTCATTGGATCGCCCGAATTAATATTTTCTTCGTATTGTGCGGCACGCCGTGCCCAAATCATACGTTTTGCCCCGGCCTTACCTTTTGCGGATGCGATTGCTTCATCCATTTTTTTTGCGCTGGTCAATGGGCGCAATCCGGAAATTTCTGCACGTTCGACCGGCACACGCAAAACCATGTGATTACGTTCAAAGTCAATAACCAACATTTTTATTTTTTGTCCGGCGATTGTCTGTTCTTCGACACGCAACAATTTACCCACGCCTTGTGTTGGGTAAACGACATATTGACCGGCTTTAAATTCCAATTTTTTACTTGGCATTTTTTAACACTCTTTACGGTTGCCATTCTCTCTGTCCCACGTATTATAGCACAAAAAAAGCACAAAAACAAATTAAAGCAACAAAAAAATGCCCAAATGGGCATTTTTGTAAAACTATCGCAAAATCCGTCGCATAGTCCCGGTTCGACGCACCGCCGATGCACGACCAACTTCGGCCTGCTTATCTGCAACGGCACAAACCCATTTACCGTCTTGTAAAATGGCCGTTTCGCCCGCCCCGCAATCCGGTTTTTCCAAACGCCATGCAAAGCAAGAACCCTTTTGATACGATTGATACGTGGCATTATCGCCCCCACGGGTATATGCACCATATTCCGGATTCCATACACCTTTGGCTTCACCGGCGCACCAACGACGTTCACCCCAACACTCAACACAATTATTGTTGGCATCACACAATTCATACGACGCACCCGTCATTTGATAACCCGAGTTCGCCCGTTCACCACGCCCCATCGCTTTACCATTTTCCAAATCACGACACCACAGTTTTTCACACTCTTTGGTTGGCACACCGTCAATTTTATTACGGGATTCAACCAACACATACCCGGCGCCACACGACGTAAATGCCGCATGTGCAAAACCAGACGTCATAAATATTAACAAAGACAGAGCTATCATTTTTCTAATCATAAGCATATTTTACAATATTTTTATATTTATAACAAGATAAAAAGCGTGCGCCAATGCACACGCTTTATTTTATTGCCCCAGACCGGCAGGACTGAACCGGCCAATATTGTTAAACAATTCTTCCAACGCATTTAATTCGATTGCGGCCGGGATTTGGGTTTCACCTTCGGCGATTTTCACATCTGGCAAATCGGCATCATGTAAAACCTGGGTTTTCAAGACTTTGTTTCCCTTCACCCACGCCAACAACACCATTTCATTGGTAAACGTTGGCGCCAAAGGCCCACGATAATTTTCATCCGCCCCAAAATAAATCCACACTTCATCACCATGAACTGTTTTAACCTGGGGTGCGCCAACTTTATCCAATAATTCGGATGTTTTTGTTACGGTTGCGACTTCGGCCTGTAAATCAGATGGAAAAACGTATCCACGGTGTTGCGTTTGGAATGTACACCCCACCACCATCAGCATCATTAATAAAGCGCATACTTTTTTCATCTTAACCTTCTCCATTTTCTTTCACACATGGCTTGTTCATCATTGCAAACTGCGCAATATGTTTTTTCAATTCACTTCTGTATGCATTATTTGCCTTGGCCAAATTAACCAATTTATTAAACTGCGGATTTACAGCACGTGCCGCCCCAAATCTGGATTCTGTTTTCAAGAAATCTTCCAAAGGCATAGGGTTATCAACATTTGAATCCATGGTCAACGGATTTTGCCCCGCATTTATCAATCTGGGGTCAAAGCGGAACAAAGGCCATGCCCCCGTCTGTACCATTTGCATTTGATGTTCCACGCCATTTTGCAGTGCGAACCCGTGCGCAATACATGGTGCATACGCCAATATAATAGATGGCCCATCAAACGAAGCCGCTTCACGGAACGCCCGAATCGCCTGAACCTGATTGGCACCCATTGCAATTTGTGCGACATATGCGCCACTCATCATTGCAATCATCCCCAAATCTTTCTTGGCATGATTTTTACCACCAATGGCGAACTTCATACTGGCCCCAAACGGCGTAGATTTTGACTGTTGACCACCCGTATTGGAATAACCTTCGGTATCCAACACCAAAACATTAACATTTTCACCACTGTGCAAGATATGGTCCAAACCACCGTATCCTATATCATACGCCCAACCATCACCACCAATAATCCAAACAGATTTATCAACGATTTCGCCGACCAAACTTTCGGCCAATCGTGCACGTGGCCCATCGATTTTTGCCAACCGACCACGCAGTGACATTTCAATTTCACGTTGCTTGGCCGAATCGGTTTCATCAAAGATACCTTCGACATCTTCAATTCCCAATTCAAACAATAACGCCTTTAAATTGGCACGTTTTTGATTCAGCGCCAACCGCATACCCAAACCATATTCTGCATTATCTTCGAACAAAGAATTCGACCATGCCGGCCCACGCCCCGCCGCATCACGTGTCCAAGGTGTCGTTGGCAAATTCGCACCATATATAGATGAACATCCCGTCGCATTTGCAACAACCATTCTGTCACCGAATAAATGTGACAATAACTTCACATATGGCGTTTCACCACACCCCGCACATGCACCCGGGAATTCAAAATAGTGCGGCAATAATTCCACATGCTTTGGGATATTCAAATTCAATTTTTCCCGTTCAATATCCGGCAATTTTTCTGCGGCATTAAATGCAGCCTGGGCATCTGCGATAACATCACGTGCCGGCACCATAGACAATGCCCCAACCGGACAATTTTTCACACAGACATTGCATCCCGTACAATCTGCCGGCGATATATTTATTGTAAAGTACATATTTGCGCCCAACTCTGGTGTTTTCATTGGGACGACTTTAATACCTTTTGCACGTGCATCTGCGACCTGGTCTTCGGTCAAAGCCTTGATACGAATCACCGCATGCGGACACAGCATTGAACATTTCCCACATTGAATACATTTATCTATATCCACCGTTGCAACTTTGTCGGAAATGGCACGTTTTTCATACTTTGCGGTACCGACCGGATATTGTCCGCCACCAAATGGCCCATCAACACGGAATCGCGACACCGGTATTGCATCACCACGTTGCGCCGCCATTTCACCCAAAGTCCCCGCAATTTCTGCCGGTGCATCCAATGTCATTGCAGGCACAAAATCCGGTGCAAAATTTGACACAGACGACGGCAAATTATATTTATGTAAAAATTCTGCCGCCCTGTCAACCGCCGCCCAGTTTGCCTGAACAACATCCATACCTTTCTTTTTATACGTTTTTTCGATTGCGACTTTTGCGCTGGCTGCGGCGACATCTGGGTCGATAACACGGGTTAAGTTAAAGAAATTCAACATAATAAATGTATTAATACGATTGCCCAATCCCAATTCGGCCGCCGCCCGATTCGCATCCAAGAAATAAACATTTGCACGAATTCGAATTAAATGTTCTTGGACATCACGTGGCAGATTTGCGAACGCCACATCCGGTGTCATGGACGTATTAATCATCACCGTTCCACCGGCACGCAACCCATGGAACACATCAAACCGTTGCGCAATCATAAAGTTTGAAACACTGATAAAATCAGCAACTTCGACCAAATATTGACTTTTAATTGGTGCATCCGAAAAACGAATATGCGAAGCGGTCAAACCACCCGACTTTTTTGAATCGTACACCGCATAAGATTGGGGATATAAATCTGAATTTTCCCCAACAATTTTCACGATATTTTTAACCGCACCAACTGTACCATCACTGCCGATACCGTATAAAACAGCGGTTTTAAAATTTGGATCTTCCACAGAGAACGCCGCATCTGTTTTTAACGACAATCCCATTAAATCATCATCAATTCCCACGGTAAAGTTATGTTGCAACGTTCCCTGCATCATATTTTCATATACCGCCTTGACATCACGTGGTTTAAATTCTTTTGATCCCAAACCATAACGTCCCCCAAAAACTTTGGCACGATCACCAATCACGGACTTAACATCTTGGAACAAAGGTTCACCGATACTGCCCGGTTCTTTGGTTCTGTCCAAAACAGCGATACTTTCTACTGTTTTTGGTAACGCATTCAAAAATGCCTCTACCGGGAAAGGACGATATAAATGCACCTTTAATACCCCCAATCCCGCCGGCAAATGCGCCAACGTTTCTTCTATGGTTTCCAATGCACTGCCCATGGCGACAATAACATATTTTGCATTTTCATCCCCGGCATAGTCCACCAAATTATATTGTCGTCCTGTTAATTCTGCGAATTTATCCATCATGTCCTGCACAATTTCAGGCGTCTTGGCATACAATGGATTTGCCGCTTCACGTCCTTGGAAATATACATCTGGGTTTTGTGCCGTTCCACGGATTGTTGGGTTATCGGGCGTCATACCCCGCGCACGATTTGCCAACACCACAGATTCAGGTATCATTTCACGCAACACATCATCGTCGATACGTGTCAGGCGTGATTCTTCGTGACTGGTACGGAATCCATCAAAGAAATGCAAAAACGGAACCCGACTGCGCAAAGTCGCCGCATGTGCAATCGCCGCCATATCGTGTGCCTGTTGTACATTATGCGATGACAACATTGCAAACCCCGTTGAACGCACCGACATAACGTCACTGTGGTCACCAAAGATAGACAATGCGTGTGTCGCCAGCGCACGCGCCGCCACATGCATAACAAATGGTGTTTGTTCACCTGCAATTTTATACATATTTGGAATCATCAACAACAATCCCTGGGATGCGGTAAACGTGGTTGCCAACGCCCCCATTTGCAACGCACCGTGCATTGCGCCGGCGGCCCCTGCTTCGGATTGCATTTCAATTATTTCCGGTTGCGCCCCCCAAATATTCTTTTTATGTTGAAAAGACCATTCATCCGCCAATTCGCCCATTGTGCTGCTGGGGGTGATTGGATAAATCGCCGCAAAATCCACACATCTGTATGCGACATCTGCCGCCGCCCAGTTTCCATCAACAATCAATTTAGACACATCAGACATAACATATTTCCCTTTATCATAATTTTCACACTGTCCAAATCATACCCCTAAAAATAAATCAAAGCAAGACTTATCACAAAAAGACATATTGACAAACAATATAATTTGTATTATATGTAGTACAACACAGCATAAGGATATCCTATGATTGATGAATGCATCTTAAGAGGCGGCAAAGGCAACAACTTTGCAACGAACGACAATAAAATATTTATATTGGGCAGGTTTTCTGATGAAGAAACCAATGAAATGATTGGTCATCTGGCATGCATGGTATATTCTATGAAGCCTTGCAATATGTATTCAATGCCTGCGACCATTACCAACCCATATGATTTGGGGAATTCCGACCGCCCTGTAATTGACGTATACATCAATTCACCCGGCGGCAGCGGTGAAATATTACACTCTATCAGCACTTTATTAAGCATTGCAAAATCACGTGGGGCTTTGGTACGCACCACAGTCTTGGGCATCGCAGCCAGTTGTGGCAGCCTGCTGGCCATCCAAGGAACACCGGGATTCCGTATCATGTATTCCAAAGCATATCACTTTGTTCATTTTGGTCGCCACGGATTATCTGCCCGCACACAAGAAGAAGTAAATATGATGGCAATGCATATAACAGAATACACAACAGAAACATTAAAATTATATACAGACCACACAAAATTGACACAGCGTGACCTGGACAGACTGACGAAAAACGAATGCGGTCACCTGAACGCCAACGAATGCTTACAATACGGTCTGTGCGATTGGGTGATAGACGACTTTGGCAAACTGAAACAACGTATTGCCAATGCGAAAAAATCAAAGCAAAAATAACCAAAAAGGATTAAACATGTTTGAACAAATCACAAAAATCAACATTGCAAAATGTCCTGGCTGTGAAAAACGTTGCGAATTGGGCTATACAGAACTGCGTGGTCGCAAAATATTACCAAAAATTGGGGATTGCACAATCGAAACATATATCGATGCAAACAATCAAGTAATTGACAAACAGACACTGATTTGTTTTGACCCGATTTTCGCAATGAAAACCGCACGTGAAATCGCCAAATTATGCGACCATTATCAATATCAGCATTAAAAAACGGGGTTTTCCCCGTTTTTTTACTTCTTATCCGTTTCAGATTTTTCTTTATCATCATCTGCCGGCACAATATCTGTTGGCGACACATTCGCCCGTTCTTGCATTTTCGACATTGCGATGACCATTTCCATTGCACGCTGCAATTGATAATCCCGTGCATCTTTTTCTTCGTCCGTCAATTCTTCATATGGCGTTTCTTCATCATCGTCATCTTTATCATCATCTGATTTCTTTTTATCTTTTTTCTTTGCTTTATCATTTTTCAAAGAATTTTTAAATGATGCCTCGGAATACATACTTTCTTTTTTCTCTAACACTTCGACCTTTGAATGCAACACTTCAACATCTGGGGTGATGCCTTCATTTTGAATAGAACGGCCCGATGGCGTATAATAACGTGCAATGGTAATATGAATTGCCGTACCATCGCCCAATGGTTTTTGCTGTTGCACGCTGCCTTTACCAAACGATTGTGATCCCATAACCAAACCACGTCCATTATCCTGTAATGCCCCCGCCACGATTTCGGACGCAGACGCAGACCCGTGATTAATCAGAACCACAACCGGTTTTCCATCAACCATATCACCCGGTTTGGCAAAGACACGTTCAATATCAAATTCGTCTTTGCCACGTGTAGATACAATTTCACCCGCATCCAAAAACGCATCCGACACATCAATTGCTGCGGTCAAATATCCCCCCGGATTATTTCGCACATCAACCACATATCCAACAACATCCTTCTTTTCCAATTTGGCCAGCGCATCTTTCAAATCCCGTGCAGTTGTCGCACCGAAATCAGAAATACGAACATATCCAATCTTGGGTGTTTCTTTGTCTTCTGGGTCGGCATCGGCCAACACTTTATCATCAAACTTGATTGATTTTACTTTGATAATATCACGTTTTAATGTCAAAGTTTTTGATTCACCATCATCCGATACAATGGTCAATTTCACCTTGGTCCCGGGCCGTCCTTTCATTTTTTTAACGGCCTGATTCAACGTTAAATCAAACACTTGTTCACCATCGATATGGGTAATATAATCGCCTGCTTTGATACCTGCTTTATCTGCGGGCGTATCATCGATTGGCGAAATAACACGCACAGCGCCTTTATCACTGGTTATCTGGATACCCAAACCACCGAATTCCCCATGTGATTTTTCGCTGAATTCTTTAAAATCATCGGCCGACAAATACGAAGAGTGTGGATCCAACGCCCCCAACATCCCATTCATAGCAGCCTCTAACATCTTTTTTTCATCGGCCTCTTCTACAAAGTTCGCACGTGCCACTTCGAATACCAGCGCCAACTTTTTCAATTCTTCATAAATCTGTTCATCCGTCAAATGAACCACCGGCTCTTCTTTCTTTTGTTTTTTTGGCGCCGCCATCCCGGCAATTGGCGCAATCAAAGCCATCAACACAAATATTTTCTTGAACATTTACCTTTACCTTTTTATTACCACTGCAACCATAGAACAAAATCCACCGTCATTCAACACTAAAATTAGGATAACGCCCAAAAAAACTTGACAAATTATAATTACGGGCTATATACTATATATAGAAAACGGGGTAATAGCATGACAAAAACACCGGATTTAAAAGTTTTTATCGAACAAAACAGACAGATTATCACAACAATGCTGTCTGCTTCTGATACGCATAAACGATTAAATAACTTGAATTGGATTCGTGACGAATTGACCAAAGAGGCAAAAATTTTATTTCAATACCCCGATTACATGCCCCAAAAAGACAAAAAGTTCTTCTTGGACTTTAATAACTTAAAGAATCTGGGGACGGCATGGGATTATATTTTAGAACACGACAACATTAAAACAATTGACACATACGACATAAGACACATACACAGAATTTTATGCGAAAACACGGATATTCCCGGCGGACAATACAGATTATCTGATGCGCATATAATGCAACTGGGCATTGCGGCCCCATCATATCAAAAATTATTGTACCATATGGACAATATCCAATATCACATCCAAGACGATAATGTACCCGTCTTAACACGTGCATTCAATTTGCATTATGACATAATTGCGGCCCAACCATTTAATGACTTTAACAAGCGTACCGCCCGTTTAATAATGAATTGGTTTTTAATCATAAATGGTTATCGCCCGATATTATTCAACAAACGCACCGACAAAGCAGACTATATGAAAGCCCTGCGGGCACGTGCCCATGGCGACACAAAAACATATTCACATTACATGTATTCTTGCATGTTGCGTACACAAACCGAAATTATAAAACGTTTAAAGAAATCAAGAAGTTTATAAATGACAAAAACAACCGAGCATCTTGTACACGGACGTGAAACCTATATGGTTGATTTTGGCGACGCTTTTGTTATGAAGCGCCCACTGCCAACATTTGGTCCCGACGCACGCAATGCATGGTTGGAAAAGCAACACAGAACAAAATCGATTATTGAAGAAATTTCTGCGATTAAAAATCCACGCTATAATATTCCACAAATGACATTTATTCGTGATGACGAATATCAATTATTGGAAGAACGCGCCCCCGGCGAACATTTAACCCCTGAATTATTCAAAACATTACCACAACGCCAAAGATACGAAATAATTGACGGCATTGCTTCATTCTTGGTTGACATGAACGAATTGAAACCTATTGGCCCGGTTATCAAACATAAAATTTCCCAAGACTTTAAATTCAATCGCCTTAACGCATTCATAGACACAAAAATGTCCAAATGGTTCACAGCCGATGAAGTTTCATACATGAATAATGTACGCAATGCGGTTGGCACATTTGAATATGAAACCCGCATGGCATGGTCACATGGCGATTTAAATTCTGGCAACGTATTATATGATGCAAAAACCAGCACATTATCATTTATTGACTTTGCCGAAGCAGATTATCACTTCATTTATCGTGATATCTTTGCCCCATTACAAATTGAATTGGATATATATACCCCAGTTTATGAAGCATACAACAAATTACACAACAAAGACATGTATCCAATGCCGGGCGCCCGCAATCCAAACCTGCGCAATATAATGAAGTATCGCATATTGGTTGCACTGCTGCGTCGCATTATCAAAGCATCAGACGACCTGCGTATCAATCCAGAATCCGCCAAAGGCATCGTCAACAACACCAACAAAATCCATTTCATACGTGAACAGATAGAAAAAATTAAATACGTGGAACAGGTGTTTAAAAATTCCATCCAAAAATAAATCCCCATATTTGGGGATTTTATTCTTCTTTGAATAATCGGGCGGGATCAACAGCTTTATTCCCACGACGCACTTCTAAATACATTTCTGGTTTATCCGGGTTCATACGACCAATCGGTTCCCCGGCCAATACTTCTTGTTCCAACATCACATCAATCGACCCCAGGTTTGTCATAACAGTATTATATCCATTTTTATGTGACATAATCACCACCTTACCAAATCCACGGAAACTGTCTGCGAACTTTACCACCCCATCTGCCGGCGCCATCACCAACGCATCACCACGTGTACGCACACGCCAGCCATCCGACATTAACCCCAATGCGGTTTTTTCTGCGAAACGTGTCACCACCCGCCCACGCACAGGCAGATTTAATTTCCGACGTGAAAAACGTGAATCCGCCGACATTTCCGAACTGCCCACACCTGCGGACAATTCCGAAATACTTTTTGCACGTGCAGATAATTCCCGCAATTTTTTCTGCAATGCCGAATGTTGGTCTTTTAACTTTTTGTTTTGTGCGCTGCGTGTACGCAACAAATCATCCAATTTATTTTTTTCTTTGGCGTATTTTTTTGCAGTTCTGTCTAATTTTTCTTTTTCGACGGCACGTGCATCACGGATTTTCCCCAATTCTTTGACCTGCTTTGATGCCCGTTCTATTTCCGCATCCAATCTGTCTGCCACCCCGGTTAATACAGACGCCATTAAAACATAGTCACGCATATCATCCGTATTAAATCCCGGCTTTGATGCCACAAACAGCACACCCGATGCCGCATCAGACAACCGCCCACGATTTTTTTCCATATCTTTTGAAATTTGTTCACGTTGCTTGTCCAATTCGGCAATTTTTTTGGCCATCTGTGTTCTTTGATCCTCCAAAGAACTGACCTTATCTGCCGCCCGCACTAAATCTTTTTTGGTTTTAGATATTTCTTTATCCGATGATTTTACCTGCTGTTCTATCTTCTTATTTTGTTGTTCTGTTTGTTTGATTTGTGCGTTTATTTTTGATAACTCACTGGCCCCCATACAAACATGGGTACCGAATACAAAAACAGAAAAAAATACAATCAGAAAACGCATACACCCAACTATACACCGAAAACAAAATCTTTGCAAGAAATCCATAACTGTGGTACAATAACAAACAACAACAGGAGAGAACAAATGCCCGATATTAAACGTCCAAATTTTTATTTATTGGCGTACTTATTTGCCAAAGCTGGATACACCGTTATCAACAAACCATTGACATATGTTACCAAAAAAGAAACAGATTTTATAACATTGGCATTTGATGATTCTGGGGAACGCCTGTGGGTTTCTGCAATGGATATGTCTTCAAATAAATTAGAAGGAATCATCACCCAAATCAGAACAACAATCCAAGAAACATTGGACATACCGGTTCACGTGAACGGAATACTTATCACCCCAACAGACACACCGAAAAAAACCCAAAAAATAACATATGCACAATCACAAGAATTCATTAATGCATCAGACCAAGATTCATATATTCTGATATTCCCATCGGTTGCATCTGCAGAAGAATATCTGAACAATAACCCGAACACACCCCAATCTGATTCCCACACATATTTATCGGCGGCATCAAATTACTATGAAACAATCACGGATTATTTGAATGCAATGTATTGTTGTGCATAACACCATGGAAATCGCACATAAATAACAAAAAAAGGGCAATTTGCCCTTTTTTTATTTTTTTACGACCTTCAAGAAAGTTTTTTTACCTTTCTGAACCATAACATCACCGTTTACAGAAATTGTTGCACGAATATCAACAATTTTTTCACCATCGATTTGCACCCCGCCCTGTTCGACCATACGACGTGCTTCTGACTTTGATGGGAACAACCCTGTTGCAACCAAAAAATCTAGTATTGGCATATCATCCATCAATTCAATTTCTATACTGGGTACATTGTCCATATTTGCCCCACCTGCAAACAACGCAGTTGCGGTTTCAACGGCTTCATTTGCCAACTGTTCACCATGAATCAGTTTTGTAATTTCGAACGCCATACGACGCTTTGCGGCAATAATATCATTTGCACACATCTGCTTTACTTCATCCATTGGGATATCCGTAAACAGCGACAACAACAATTGCGTATTTTCGTCCGCCGTATTGTAAAAATATTGATAGAAATCGAATGGTGTCGTTTTGTCACGTGCCACCCACAGTGTACCTTTTTCGGTCTTACCCATTTTTTTACCATCAGCCGTCATTAACAAAGGTGACGTCAACCCATAAATTTCCGCTTTATCTTTACCCTGCTCTATGTTCATTTTGCGGAACAATTCCGTACCGGCAACGATATTACCCCACTGATCACTGCCCCCGATTTCCAGCACGCATCCCATTTCATTATGCAAATGAACAAAATCATACGCCTGCATTGGCATATATCCCATTTCCAAGAATGTCAATCCACCATTTTCACGACGGCGTGCGTATGCCTCACTGGCCAACATAGTGTTCACATTAAAATGCACACAAACCAGACGCATAAAGTCCACATATGTAAATTTATTAATCCAATCTGCATTATTTACAATTTCTGTTTCTGGCAAAACAAAGTTGCGTGCCAAAGCCTTTACTTCTTCAAAATTATGTTGAACTTGTTCTTTGGTTAACATTTTACGCATATCTGATTTACCGGTTGGATCGCCGACCAAAGATGTTGCCCCACCAATAACCAAAATACCACGATGCCCCGCATTTTGCAGATGTCGGAACATACGCAACGCAAAGAAATGTCCAATATGCAAACTGTCCGCCGTTGGATCAATTCCCAAATAAAAGGTTATTTTTTTATCACTATTTAACAGATTTTTAATCTGATCCGGATGTGTCATATCCTTAACAAATCCGCGTTCCTGCAACATATCAAACAATTTTTGTGACATTTTTTACCCTTATATTAATAACCATTACGAAAAATAATAGCACGGTTTTATCAACCGTGCAAGGTGACAGATAATTTTTTTTATACCCCAACAACTATCTGCCCATAATATTACGATATTCTTGTAATTGCGCATTCATCAATTTCATTAAATTCAAAGAATTATCTGGTGTAGTATACATTTGACGTTTCTGCATTGCTTGAAATACTTTTGTTTTAACAAATGCCGCATCAGACATTGACATCCGCTTATAGAAAGAATTTTGTTCACTTTCGGAATTAATGGCATACGCATTAACATATGGCCAACGGTCCAAATCATAAACAGTCGCAACGGTAACAGTACCGGAAAACCTGTCATATACTTCATGCATGATACCACCCGACAACAAAATCGGATACGCCGGCGCATGCCGTATCACTTCTGACGCAGACTTATCACCATTTTCGACAACATGCAATGTTTGTCCCAAACTGCTGTATTCAACCCGTACAATCTTATAAGTCTTCATATTATACCCTTTTCTTTCATCCATAGTTATATAGCAGCCACATCTGCATTTGTCAACCCCAACAAAAACAAGCAAAAAACCCCGTACGACATTACTCGTACAGGGTCAAATACATTCTGGATTCCCACAAACTAAAAAGAATTATCGCCTTTGTCGTTACGCACATTAATCCCCAGGCTTCCAAAAATAGCCGCCAAGTTCATAGGAACACGCTCATTCGACGCCGCCGCAGTCCGTGCATCAATCACACTTTCCGCATCTTTAAAGTTTTTTACCATATCAGTCATTTCAAATGCCTCTTTTCAAAAACATCTCTCTGACGCCAACAAAATACACTAACAAAAACTTTTTGTCAAGTATTTTATCGACACATCCTTACTGACAACCATACTCGCCACATGTACCTTCGGAATATTCTTCAACAGAAATTTCCATCGGCACAGGTTTTGCTTCTTCGGTGTAATGAACTTCTTTGACGACACGCACACGACGATTTGCCGCATTTGGCGTATTATCCGGTGTTGGCACCGCCAAATCTTCTTCACCCGCAGATACTGCTACAATCTGACTGGCCGGGATACCATATTTAATCAGCATTTTTTGTACCGCTTCGGCACGGCGTCCACCCAATGCATAGTTATAATTCTGGGTTCCAGATGTATCTGTATGTCCCACAACAGAAACTTTGATATTTTTATTTTCCTGGGTTGCGGTGGCCAACTGCTCAATCAATTCCTGATATTCCGGTTTGATTGTTGCTTTATTAAAATCAAATCTGATTTCAAAGACTTCTTCCATAACGTGTTGGGTTGGTTCCAACGGAATCTGTTGAACCTTAATCATTGTTTTTTCGCCAACTGTGGCCTGAATCTGATCCAATCTGGAATTAATTGCCGCCAATTCCGCCCGCATTGCCATCATCATATTGATAAATTCTTCACGCGTCACCAATTCTTCACTTACCATTGGGATTGGTTCACATGATGTACATTCGGGACATGTTGGACATTCTGCACACGCCGGACATGTCGGAACAGGCTGTTCTTTTTCCGTAATTACAACCGCAACAGATGGTGCATTTTGACAATTTACATCACCATGCTGACACACATGTTCATGGTTGTGTTCCACTGGGGCTTTATCACAGTCCGGATTTTCCGTTGTGCATTGCGCACTGAACGAATTTCCACTGTTTTTTACACTGTTATCACTGCTGCTTTTTGTAACAGATTTATCGCCACCATAAATATTTTGGTTAAATACCATTGGTTGTACAGGCACAGGATTAATTAAATGTTCCGGTACATTAACATTATTTACAACAATCACACCTTCACGTGCAGACGAAGCCCCACGCATGGCACGCATATTGCGTGTTTCCGGATAATATTGCATTGATTTTTGTTTTGATTGTGCCGCCACAGTTTCAATAACAACATCACCATCTGTCACAACACTGCTTTCTGTACGCGAAACAATTACACCACCGGCCGCATCTTGTAAAACAGCCATTGTTTTTTCAAATCTGTCACGACACTGTTTGGCGGTTGCCATCTGACCCGATGCAGATGCCGACACCCAACAATCAAATTTCGCCTGTGCTTCGGCCATCAATTCTGGATTTAACGCCGCCCCATCATCACGCAACAGCCCCGTCAATTCATTATATGCGGTATATAAATCAAAAGATTCCTGTTCATTTTCAACAGGCCAATTTTCCAGATTTTCCGGATATGGCACATCGCCCGAGAATGCCGCAACGGCTTTATTTGCGAACAATTCACCAACATCTGGATATCCACTGGTCCGTGCGTTGTAAATTGCATAAGAACGATAATTCATCGCCAATTGATTTAAGAAAGAATCTTGGTGTGGCGCAGAATACACATCCAACGATTCGACATAATCAACCGTTGGCGTCATCACCGGCGCCGCTGCATTATCATTCGTTTTGGCGCATGCCGCCACCGCAACCACGCCCGCCAACAGCAAAATACGTGAAACAACCCATGTGGCCACATCAGATTTATTTTTCATATATTTTTCCTTCATTATCAATACTGTTTCATTATACGCTTTTTTCACAATCTGTGTAAAGCAAAAAACACCTTTATACTGTCTGTTATTCTTTTATCAGTAAACTGGACGCAACCCCTGATAAAGACTGAATTACACCCGTGGCACCACCGCCACCGCCGATATTACCCAAAACGCCGGTCAAGGCATCCATTACATTTGCCGTATCTGTTTTTCCGCCCACACTGCCCAACAACTGGTTCACAGTCCCCGACATCACTTCCCTTTGCTTGGCCAACAACTTTGCAGGCGCACACTTTTCCATTTTTTCTTGCAGTTTTGCTTTTTGCGTCGCCTCTTCTTTGGTATAATCTGCGACATCAAAATCAATCAGCGCAAAAACTTCATATACATTCGAAGCCGTACGTTTAAATCTGTCTTGACATGAAGAACTGCCATCGGTGCAATATGTTGCAATGGATGCCTTTGGCATATCCTTCCAAATTGCCCCATCGTCTTCTGTTTTATTAAACGAATCATAACACAAATACACAATGTCATTTGGGTCACTGGAATACCGAACAGATTCTTGATACGAATCGCCACTGCCACACTGCTCTACTTCCAAACTGTTCCATACATCTGTTGCGCTGCGGGCGCCTGTCTTGGCCCACTCTTTAATCATTTTGTTAACAAAGCTGATTTCCGAACTACTGGGTACGCACTCTGCCTTTAACGCTTTATTCTGTTGTGTTATTTGCTGAACCCCACTGATTAAATTCAGAACACCGGGCAACAAAGCGGCCCCATCATTTATAACTTCTTTTTTCTGTGTTGTCACAGGTGCGGCTTTTTTAATCGTCACAGCACCCGCCACCCCATTGATGGCGCACAACAATGCCGTAAACATCACAAATTTTGCTTTCATCTCTCTTAACATGCATTATAACATAAAAAAAAAGCTAACAAAATATAAAAATTGCTTTTTGTGAATATGCAGGCTAAACTGCACATATGCAACCCAGCAAACGCAACTTTATAATTGTAACCCGACACAAGCGTCTGAAGCGCTTGTGGCAGTTCTTTTTTACCGGATGGGGTCTGGTAATGATTGCGGCATTGGTTGCCGGGTCATTGTTTACCAAGCAATTGTTATGGACACCTATTTCCGCCATCAACATGACCGACATTGTCACCAATCAATTCAAGATGACAAACGCATCATTTGTCGGCACAGATAAAAATGGCGAACCATTTAAAATTCGTGCAAAGAATGGATACCAAGAATATAACAATCCCGATATAATATTTTTAGAATCCATTTCCGGCATGACCCGCCGCACATCCAACGGTCAAAAAATAACCGACAACATAACCGCCAACACCGGACAATACAACCGCACAAAAAAGACGATAACACTGAACGGCAACGTGCGCATTGATTCCAGTAACGGCGACAAATTAAGAACAGATGAATTGGTGATAAAATTATGAAACAGTCTGTATTACGAATCGAACACTTATCAAAAACATACGGCAAACGCATGGTTATCAAAGACATATCCATGATTGCCCGCCAAGGCGAATCGGTTGGCCTGTTGGGTCCAAACGGCGCAGGTAAAACAACTGCATTTTATTGCATAACGGGCCAATTGGCGGCAACGGGTGGCCAAATATTCTTAAATTCCCAAGATATCACCCACCTGCCGTTTTATCAGCGCGCCCGTCTGCACATTGGGTATCTGCCCCAAGAAAACAGTGTGTTTCGTGGCCTGACCGTTGAACAAAACATTATGGCAATATTAGAGGTCGTAGAACCCGACCGTAAAAAACGCAAACAAAAATTGGACTCTTTATTAGACGAATTTTCAATCACATCCCTGCGTCATAGCCCGGCAACCGCCCTGTCTGGTGGCGAACGTCGACGTGTTGAAATCGCCCGCGCATTGGCAAACGACCCAAAATTCATACTGTTGGACGAACCTTTTGCCGGCATTGACCCAATTGCTGTTAACGAAATACGCAGTTTGGTATCCCAATTAAAGAACCGTGGCCTGGGCGTTATTATCACAGACCACAACGTACGTGAAACATTAGGCATCACCGATCGCAGTTATGTCTTACACGACGGCAAAATATTAAAACACGGTACAACACCGGAAATCGTCCAAGACGAAATGGTTAAAAAAGTATACCTGGGTGAAGATTTTGTTATGTAACAACCACAACAAAAATAAAAACAAAAAAGACGGGACATCGCCCCGTCTTTTTTATCATTTGATTAAATATTATTTTTCAACAACATCAACCAATGTCACTTTGAACACAACAGATTTGCCTGCCAATTCTGGAACATAATCTTCTGGGAAAGTGATATTAATATCACGTTCTTCACCTTCTGCCATGCCAATAACTTGGTCTTCAAAGCCCGGAACGAATTGACCGCTGCCCAATTCCAATGGGAAATTTTCTGCCGTTCCGCCTGGGAATTGAACACCATCCAAAAATCCTGCAAAGTTGATAACAACGGTATCACCCGCTTTTGCAACTTCTGTTTTATCGCATGCCGCCAAACCCAAAGCAGCCAACACACCAACAACTGATACTATTTTTTTCATTTTTTCACCTTTCTTTTTTTGTTTTGTTAATTATTGTACACGCATCTAAAACCATATTCGCGCATAGTTGCGCCTTCGGCTTCGATTCTGAAATCGAAATAAGGCGTTGGCCGCATCACATCAAACGACGGACGATCATACACCATAACAATACTGTCGGCGTTACGCCCACACACACGCTTCATTTCGAAATCTGCAACCGCCGCCAAGACGGTACGTGAATCCCCATCAATATCCATACCATCTGCGTTCTGCATCAAACGCAACCGCATTTCACGCAAATCGGTATTCCCCAACAAGATTTGAACCCGCACCATTGCGCCTTTGTATTCTTGCCATCTGGTTTCCATACGTGACGTATTCCAACGGTTGCTGTTTTGTTCTTTTTCCGCATCTGTTTTTGGTTTATACGAATCGATATTAGAATATTGATTATCTGCCTGAATAAAAGCACTGGTCCGTTCGTTATACAGTGGCGCATCCGCCCCACCTTGGGCAAAATCTTCTTGATTATAGGGCGCATCCACACCATTGGTACAGCCCGCCAATACCAATCCACCCAACAACATAAACAAACACACTTTCTTCATATTCTTTCTCTCTTTTTTTTCATTCTAACAAATAAACTATTTTGATTCAAGTCAGGATTTATGATAAAATCAATTACAATGGTAAACGTTGTATTGGAATCTTTATTACGCCCACTGGAAGAATTCTACAAACCATCGTTCGTAGAAGAAATCGCCATAAATCATGCCGGCGAAGTATGGATGCGCCTGCACGGCGCCCGCATTCCATGGGTTTCATACAAAGCCGAGGCATTAAGCAAACAATACTTGGTCGATTTAATACACACGGTCGCCAATATATATGAACGCCCGTTTAACCCGGTTCATGGCATTCCGGTGGTTTATGCGACACTGCCGGGCAACCATCGCTTTACCGCAATTGCGGGTCCAAACGTCCAATACGACGAAAACGACGTCACCGGTGGCGTTGCAATGAACATACGTGGTGGTGGCGCCCCCAGTACCAGTTTTGAAAACTATCATTTAAAGCGTGGCCAAGAACTGTTAAAGGTCAATCCACGTCTGAAAGAACGTCCCGACGATCCATACGAACGATTAATGACCGCCATTAATGATGGCAGCCCTATTTTAATCAGTGGCGCAACCGCAACCGGTAAAACCACGTTCTTAAATCATATGTTAACATTGATTGATAAAAACAGTCGTGTTATCACGGTCGAAGACGCCCGTGAAATTCGTGTCCCCCAGGCAAACCGTGTTCACTTTGTATTATCACGAACCGAACAAACCAACGATTTTAATTATGCCCGCCTGTTGGATTTGGTTGTACGTATGACGCCCGATGTTATCATTGGGGGCGAAATTTCAACCGACAACGCATCTGTATTATGGGAAATGCTGGGAACGGGCCACGAACACTTTTACACAACCATTCATGCCGAAAGTGCCGAAGCCGCCTATGCGGCCTTTGCCGACCGCATATTACACACCCAACCGGCATACGATCGTGCAGATTTAATTGCAGAAATGAAGAAAAAAATTCGTGTTGTTCAATTATCTCGTGATGGGGCCTTGCGTGCGGTAACAGAAGTGGTATAATCCCCCGCCGCAATATAAAATCAAAAGGTATAAACATGAACATATTAAGATCCATAGACATCTGCCCGCCCGCAGATAACAGCCGTGCCGAACAAGAACGTTACAACAACGAAAAATTGGCATATGCCGCAATGCGTGAAGAAGAAATATTAAACGCACCTTCGTTAATTCTGGACACGCTGTGTTCAATTATTGCCCGATTTTATAAAGCCAGACAGAAATAAAAACCGCCATTTTGGCGGTTTTTATTTATCCAACGGTCAATTCTTTACCTTTGACATCAACATAAACGGTTCCGCCTTCACCAACCACATCGGACAAAATCAAATCTGCGACTTTATCTTCCACCGCCGTTGTTATCAAGCGCTTTAACGGACGGGCGCCGAACACCGCATCATATCCATTGTCACCCAACCATTTGATTGCTTTATCCGTCACATTGATACCGATTCGGCGTTCCGCCAAACGTTTTGTCAGACCACCCAACTGAATTTTAACAATATCAGCCATCACATCTTTACCCAACGGGTTAAAGAACACAATATCGTCAATACGGTTAATAAATTCGGGTCTGAAATGTTTTTTCACCGCATCAATATCGGGCAAATTACTGGTCATTATAATAATGGTATTTGTGAAATTCACAACATGCCCTTGACCGTCTGTCAAACGCCCGTCATCCAATATTTGCAAGAAAACATTGAATATATCCGGATTTGCTTTTTCTATTTCATCGAACAGTAATACCTGATACGGGCGACGGCGTACCGATTCTGTCAGCACCCCACCCTGTTCATAACCGACATACCCCGGGGGACTGCCAATCAATCTGGACACAGAATGCGGTTCCATATATTCACTCATATCAATTCGGGTCATTGCCATATCGTCATTAAACAGATATTCTGCCAAGGCTTTTGCCACTTCGGTTTTACCAACACCGGTTGGCCCCAAAAACATAAAACTGCCCGACGGACGACGTGGATCACTTAACCCTGCACGTGAACGACGAATTGCACGCGCCACAACACCCAACGCATTATCTTGACCCACAACACGTTTACGCAAAGCATCTTCTATATTCAATAATTTAGATTGCTCTTCTGCATTTAATCTGTCGGCGGGTACACCGGTCCATTTACTGACCACTGCGGCAATATGTTCCGGCAACACAGTTTTATATTCACGGGCATTTTCATTCATTGCCCGAATATCTTCTTCCAACTGTGGAATTTTACCATATTGCAACGCAGACGCCTTTTCATAGTCACCATTTCGCATTGCGGCCGCCACCTCTGCCTTGGCGGCATCCAATGCCGCCATTGCATCGGACAGGCCACGCATTTTTTGTTGTTCGGCCTGCCAATCTGCGGTCAGTTTTTTTGACTCTGCTTCGACCTGGGCGATAATATTTTCCAAATCCTTTAAGCGTTTTTTAGATTCTTCATCTTTTTCTTTTTTCAATGCCTGTTGTTCTATTTTCAACTGCATCAAATGTCTGTCGACTTCATCCAATCTGTCTGGCTTGGATGCAATTTCGATACGGACCCGTGCAGCGGCTTCGTCGATTAAATCGATTGCTTTATCGGGCAAAAATCTGTCCGTAATATATCGATTTGACAATTTCACTGCCGCCACCAATGCTGCATCTGCGATTCGCACACCATGATGACCTTCGTATTTTTCTTTCAATCCACGCAGAATTGAAATAGTATCATCCACAGTCGGTTCATCCACATACACCGGTTGAAAACGCCGGGCCAGCGCAGGATCCTTTTCAATATACTGGCGATATTCATCCAACGTTGTTGCGCCCAAGCAATGCAGTTCACCACGTGCCAACATCGGCTTTAATAAATTTGCGGCATCCATACTGCCTTCACCCTTACCTGCACCAACCAAAGTATGCAATTCATCAATAAACAGTATTATTTTACCATCGGCATCTTTTACCGCTTTTAAAATTGCTTTCAATCGCCCTTCGAATTGGCCACGGAATGACGCCCCCGCCATTAACGCCCCCATATCCAAAGATAACAATTGCTTTTTCAACAGATTTTCTGGCACATCGCCCGATATAATGCGATTCGCCAATCCTTCAACAATTGCAGTTTTACCCACCCCCGGGTTACCAATTAACACCGGGTTATTTTTGGTACGACGGCTTAACACCTGAACGGCACGACGAATTTCTTCATCACGACCGATAACAGGGTCCAATTTACCATCTGCTGCCAGCTTGGTAAAATCTGTTGTATATTTTTCAATTGCCTGTTGTGGCGTTTCTTGCAAATCATCCGGATTCATAAGACACTCCTTAATTTTTTCACTTTACCACATATATAGTGCCACATTTGCGCCTTTCAAGACACAGGAACGAATGCCAAAGGATTCCTTGCAGATGCATAAAAAGTATAATATGATGAAATACAAGTGACATATACCAAAGGATTTCCCCATGTCATATTTTTCCGAATCAGATATCGAACAAATCAAAAATCACGAATTAACATTGGATATTGTAAATCAACAACTGCATGATTTTGTCACCGGCTTTCCATATGCCAACATTGAATCTGCAGCGACCATCAACAATGGCATATTGCCGATGCTGGATAATACATATGTTGAACACTATATAAACAATCAAAACAAATATAACATTGTCAAATTTGTACCTGCATCGGGTGCGGCAACCCGCATGTTCAAAGACCTGTTTGAATACCTGGGAACGGGAACGATGAATAAAACCACACAAATGGTACTGGACAACTTACAGCAGTTCGCATTTTACGACGATTTGTGTGCGACGTTGCCAACAAATGCGACCGAATCGGACATTATCAAACATTTAATCACAGATGCAGGTTTGAATTACGGCGCCTTGCCCAAAGCATTATTACAGTTTCACAAATATGATAATTTTAACCGTACGGCATTGGCCGAACATTTAATCGAAGGCGCCCAATACGCCCAATCGAACGGCGTGGTTAACATACACTTTACCGTATCCCCCGAACACATGGACGGATTTAACAAACACTTGGCGCAAATCATCCCACAATACGAATCGGAATTGGGGGTAAAATATAATATCACCATGTCCACCCAACAACCATCAACGGACACTATTGCGGTCAACATGGACAACACCCCATTCAGAACCCCCGACGGCAAATTATTATTCCGCCCTGCGGGACATGGCGCATTGATTGCCAACCTGAATAACATAGACGCAGACATAATATTCATCAAAAACATCGACAACGTATGTCCCGAATCGGCCCGTACGGATACAGTGTATCACAAACGCGCCTTGGCGGGATTGGCCATGCAAATACAATCACAAATATTTGAATACATGCGTGCGCTGGATTCCGGAACGGCAGACATAAATGAAATACGCAATTTTATAAACACCACATTGGGCATTCAAATCACCAACGACGCCAATGTCCGTGACATATTAAACAGACCCCTGCGCATATGTGGCATTATTAAAAACACCGGCGAACCCGGCGGTGGTCCATTCTGGGTACGTGATGAAAATGGCGCATTGGGCCTGCAAATTGTAGAACCCGCCCAAATCGCCCCCGAAAACATAGACATTTTAAAACGTGGCGAATTTTTCAGTCCAACCGACATCGTATGCATGCCACGTGATTATATGGGTCAACCATTTAATTTAATGAACCACATTGATGAACGTGCCGGATTTATATCGGAAAAATCCAGCAATGGCAAACCACTGCGTGCGATGGAACGTCCCGGTCTGTGGAATGGTGCGATGGCAAAATGGAACACTGTTTTTGTTGAAACGCCCCTGACCACATTTACCCCGGTAAAAGTTATATCGGATCTGTTAAAGCCAACACATAAAAATTAAAAAACAAAAAATATGAAAACAATGCTTGACTTTTGCATATTTTTGTTATAAATTTGGGTTCGCTATTAATAAAGGTAAAAGTATTATGCCACGTGTATGTAAAGTTACAGGTAAGAAAACAGAAGTTGGGATGAATGTTTCCCACTCTCATCGTCGTACAAAACGTACGTTCTTGCCAAATCTGCAAACATTAAAGTTCCACAGTGATATTTTGGGACGTGATTTTTCATTGCGTATTTCGGCCGCTGGTCTGCGTACATTGACCAAACACGGCGGTTTGGATGCATATGTTATGTCAAAACCTGTATCACGTTTGACTGAAGACATGGCTGTAATCAAAAAAGCCATCGAAAAGAAAGTCGGCAAACCTGCTGCACCTGCAAAAAAACCTGCCCATAAAGCAAATCGCAGTGCACGTTTGGTAAAAAAAGTTGAAGCAAAGAAAGCCGCATAATTGGTTTTCTGATGCCACGGCCCCGTGGCGGAATTGGTAGACGCGCTTGACTCAAAATCAAGTTCAGCAATGAGTGTCGGTTCGAGTCCGACCAGGGCCACCAGAATTAAATCCCCATTTGGGGATTTTTATTTTGCGCACACAAAAACCATACTATAAAATAAAAAACCGCCCAATCGGACGGTCATTTATTATTTATTAAATATTTTTTCCGGGGTCCCCATATTGACCAATCCAATAATAAAGTCAACAAACGCCCAAATACAGACAACAATACCCGGGATAATCAACAACCAACCG
>JAFXGD010000070.1 GCA_017513285.1 Alphaproteobacteria bacterium | reverse complement strand
TAATAAACCTGCTGTTTATGATGTTATTCGCATACCTGTTCGGCAGTGGCGCAGGCATATTAAGCGGCATTCAAACAATTACCGTTACAGGAATCGCATTTATATTAATGCACAGCAAACGGAATAAAAAAACGGGGTAAAACCCCGTTTTTTTATTTGCCCAATAATTTCAATATCGTATCAACGGTTTCAGACATATATGTATCCAAACCAAATGTTGATTTGTATTCACTGGTATCAACATCATTTACACGATATTTTACTTCGATTGCATTGTTTGCAAGATTCTTGGCAGACACAATCAATCGTATCGGCGCCGCAATCAAATCCGCATCAGCAAACTTTTCACCGGCACGTACATCACGATTATCCAAGATTGCTTCAATACCAGCCGATTTCAAATTTTTATAAATTTCTTCGGCCAACGGCAGGGTTTTTCCTTCTTTATCGGGCAGACCAATTACATGAACCGCAAATGGCGCAGTTGCCATATTCCAAACAGGCCCTTTGTCATCGGCACTTTCTTCCATAATAGCAGCCATCGTACGACCAACACCAATACCATAGCACCCCATAATCGGATGTTTAGATTCGCCGTCTGGTGCGGTATATGTCAAATTCATAGAATCAGAATACTTTGTACCCAATTGGAAAATATTACCAATTTCAATTCCACGAACCTTGTTCAATTTCGCACCACACTTTGGGCATATTTCTGCATCATCTGTTATCAATTCTTTATTCGCACTGAATCCACAATCACACAAATAAATGGTATCTTCACCCATGTCATTTATCAATTGGAATTCGTGGGCAACACTGCCCCCCATGTCACCGGTCGATGACATTACACTGACCACTTGCTTCAATCCACAACGTTTGAAAATACGTTCGTATGAATGCAAACAACGTTCATAATACTGTTCCAAGTCAGACAATGTTTCATGGAAAGAATAAGCGTCTTTCATAATAAATTCACGTGTACGAATCAATCCTGCACGGGCACGCAATTCATCACGGAACTTTGTTTGAATCTGATATACCATGAATGGCATTTGACGATATGTTTCCAATACGGATTTTACGTAATCAACCACAACCTCTTCATGTGTTGGATTCAACACATAATCCGCACCGGAACGCCCCTTGAATTTTGCCAGAACATCAACCGTGTCATAACGACCGCTTTCACGCCAAATATCCGCACCCGACACAACCGGCATTAAAATTTCTTGACCATCAATTGCATCCATTTCACTGCGAATAATATTTTCAATATTGCGCACAACACGCCATCCCAATGGGGACAATGTATAACCACCTTGAAACGTTTGGTATATATATCCGCCTTTTATCGCCATTTTATGACCGTGCGTTGTTGCGCCAGAAACGTCACCAATCAAACGACGAACACATAAATTTTCAATTTTCATTTTTTATATCTCTTTATTTCTTGTCTTTTAATTCCATGTATTTGTCCGAAACGATTTTTTGCAGAGTTTCGGCAATCTGCTTTCTGTCCATACCGTCCAAAGACGGGGGCGGCAACAAGGTTATTTCAACCGTAAATCCACCCAACATCATGAT
>JAFXGD010000069.1 GCA_017513285.1 Alphaproteobacteria bacterium | reverse complement strand
ACGCGGTGAAGAATACACTTCACAACGCGGTTGTCTTTCTGTCTTTTAATTGTCAATGACATTGTTTTGAAAATTTAGGATTTAACTTAAAGTTCTTTGCCCGAAAAACTGTTGTTTTCGGTCGATTGGCTTGCGATATAGTCAGCAACACCCTTGGAAATGCCGGTTTCCTCTTTCTGTGAGAAAAGCGGGCTTCCGCCGCCGTTGCGCAATGCCGCATCCGCCAAGTTCTGATTTGCGGTCGAAATGTCGGCTTCCTTTTCGGTCAAGTATTCATTGAACGCATCGTCCGAATCGAATGACATTCGCGCAAAGTCTTTCAGGGTCTGCGCCTTGAAAGTTTCATCCTTGCACGTTGCCAACTTGTCGGTCAATGCTTGAAGCCTTGATTTTGCAAGGTCGCCTTTTTCGTAATTCGACAATTTTTCCTGAAACGGTGCAACCGCTTTGGCAACAGCCGCTTCAACAATCTTTGAAATGTCGGATGGGTCGGGGTCGGGGTCGCCGCCGGGTTCAGCTTTCCTTTCCTTGAACTCATACTTCTTTTTCAAGTTGTTTTCAAATGCCTTGTTACTACTTGACACCTCTTTGTCCACATCTGCGCGATGTTCCTTGACAAACTCGTTCACTTGCGCATCGGTGATTTTGTCCACAAGGGCTTTCGCATCATCTTCGGTCGCGCAATGTAACGCCATTGAACGTGCCATCGCAACCAAGCAATCCTTTCGCACGCCTGAAAACTTTGCAATCAGTAATGCCAAAATTGTTTCTTTCATTTTCGTGATATTTTATTGATGTTTTACAAATCATCGCAAATTTAAGGTGTTTTATAGTGATACACGCGCGAAATCCGGGCGATTTATGATTGAGTTGTGAACATTTTTGCATTGCAATTGCATTTTTTCTTGAAAAATAGTTGTTATATTAAATAAAACATATATCTTTGCACTGTGTTACTATAACACACGATGCAACAAACAAGAATTTGAACTTAAATTTTCGCAACAATGGCAAGAAGAAAAAAGTATTTCAACACGAAACGCCAAGCAATCAAGGCGCGTGAACTTTACGAATCGCAAGGTGAATACGGACTTGGGGTTTATAAAATGCCCAAGGGTTCAAGACACCCCGGTAAATTCGCCGTATGCTCATACATCGAATACGTGAACACTTATTAAGTCCCGGAACAATGGCACAATCATTTGAACAACTGCAACAAGAAATCATCGACCGGGCAAAAGCTGAAATCAAGCAAGCCCGACACGATTATGACCAAGGAATGAACGATTGCAAAAACGGCATATATGACAAGTGGTTTCGATACCATCGCAAGGACGATGGACGTGCATACGACCTTGGTTGGGTGTTCCAAAATCAAACCACGCAAAATGAAACCGTTAAATTCATTCGTGGGTAATGTTTAACCGGGTGGGGTAACACCCACCCACAATCTTTCGCAACAATGAAGAATCTTACAAAGGAAATCCGAAACGAAATCAAGGGCATCATCATTGCCAACAATGGCGTTGTCCTGAATGCAGACGTGGAAAAGGTGTATAACCGTTTTCGTGTCGTTGCCGGACGTGAAGTGGTGTCAATGGTGCAAAATGCCATTTCTTATTTCCGTTTTTCACCACAACAAGCGGAATTTCGCAAGAAGTACAATTTTCAATCGGGTGGCGTTTGCTACCAATAAACTTTCGCAACTATGGATAAGCAAAGAAGAATCGAAAGGGTACGTGAAGCCCTCGCAAATGGTCGTGTGTCGGCTGTGGAATTTCACAAAGATGGTTCGGGCGCATCGTTTGAATACCTCGACCCGGTGGGCGACCACGGTTGCCCTTGTACAATGGCATCGTCTTTCAAGATTGAAGAAGCCTTGGAAATTATTTCGGGATTCAGGTTCAAACAACACGAATTAAAGACCTGTATGTGATTATGAAAGAAATTATAAATGAATTGTCGGTGCTTATATGCCAATGTATCGAAACCGAATACATTGTATCACTCACAAAACAAAACAATGATTGTGAAAACCATATCAGCTTATGCCGTTGTTCCAATAAATCTTTTTGTGATATAGTCAAAAGGCATAATAAGACCGAAAGCGAATTGAATACCTTAAAAGTAAAAATCGCCGATATTGTGATTAAAAATGCCTTGGACATTCTCGTTGATAATGATTTGAATGTAGAAAAATTCAATATCGCCAAATGTCAATTGAATAACGGACTAAACCGTGGTATTGTGCCTAAAAATGTTATACAATGGTATAAAAAGCACAATTTGAAACTACCGTTTTAAGTATTGTATTAAATAAAATAATTACTTTTGCAATGGAAAAGATGAATTTTGAAGCACTCGCAAGCAAGTATGGCTTGACGGTTGATTTCGTGAATCAGCTTCACGACAAAGTGGTGGACAAGGAAAACTTTGTTCGCGCTGTAAAGATGTTTGCCAACGGCACATTGCCGTATGATATGGCGACCGGGAATGAACCTATCAATGTGGCGGAACTTCGACATCAGGTTGCCACGAAGATGTGGGAATTTCGCAAGGTTCGCGCGTCAAAGGTTCAAGAAGCGATGGAACAGCAACGCAAGATTGTTGAGTATTACAACGGTTGCACGTCCTTAACACTCCACCATAACCCAAATAAAGCCGTCAAAGACGTTGTTTTTGTCAAAGATGGACACTTGGTTGCCTTTGCTCATTTTGAGCCAAAACAAGGCGGTATTTACGCCGCGAACAATGAAGTAATGCCGGACTTCCGTTGGAATCCCCACGAATGCTTGGCAAGGCTTCGCAAGCTGAACAAGGCGTTTTATCGCCAAGTGAAAAAGGCGGCGTTCAATTCGCCCAAAGAATGGTTTGATTTTAATTTGAAATAATATGCGTATATCCATCAATGACAAGGAATTTGAAGCAATATCCTTTGCGATAGACCAAATCGAATCCGCTTTTGAATCATCGGACGACTTGGAATGGAATAAACTTGCATCACAACATCAAAAATCTTTGTATGCCATTTGTGAGAAATTCAAAAAAGAACGCGCAAAGGTTGATGAACTCAATGATGCAAGAAGATATGTCCGTTCAAGAAGTCCTTGGCGACCACAAGCGGAAATTGATAAACTTGCAAGGGCTGTTGTCAAGAAGAAAAACGAACTACGATGAACGGAACAACCATATATCACGTTTGCTTTGGCGACGACAACCACCATTATTTCGGTTCTATTGCCGCGATATTCGACAAGTTCACGCCCCTTGACTTGGGCGTGTCGAAATCTCGGTTGTGGGCGTATGGAATAACGGATTCAAAGCCATATCGCAACAACAAGTGTATCATTTACCGGGGAATTATCCACCGAAAGAAAACGAATCGTAAACACTCAAAACAATAAACGATATGAAGCCAAACCAAACAATTATTGACCTTGCGAAATCATACGGTTTCGATGGTGCGGAATTTGAATGCGAATGGAATGGGTACAAGGTTTTCAATCCAACCTTTGACGACCCGGACAAGGTGGCGTTTATTGGCAAACCTATTTTGATTTTGTATGACGGGAACACCACCCGTATTGCAGACGAATGGGAATGGCAAGACTTCATCGAAGATTCAAAAGAAAAAGGGGAATAATTATTTCCCCTTTTTTCTTGCCTTGTTGCCTTTCAATGCACCCGAACAAAGCACGTTGAACCGCAAATTATCAACCCTTAAAACCTCAATACCACGCGCCCTTTTGAATCCTTTGGCGTATGCTTCAAAGTCGGTGATAAATTCGCCATTCTGCGGGTCGTAAATGCGTAATGTGCCATCGGAAAGACGTTCACACGTGATAATATGACCACTTCTTGACCTGTCCCAACTCCATTTAAGGTGATAACGTCCGACATCTTTTGTCAAATCATAGAATTGCGTCAATTCCTCTTTCAAATCCCACGATTGCGACCTTGCAACCCTTGATGTTGGGGCATTCCCGTTTGCGTCCAACCAAGCAAGTTCGGTATGATACGAAAGGATTTCGGGGGTTGAACCTTTTGTGTTTCCCTGTGCTTGTACGTCAAAACCTCGGCGGCGTAATTCGTGAGCAACAACACAAGATTGACAATTAACCGTAAATTTCTTTTTGTATTTCGGGTTTTTGCTCAACCTTTGTCCGTCGCTTCGGCGT
>JAFXGD010000068.1 GCA_017513285.1 Alphaproteobacteria bacterium | reverse complement strand
ATCAAGGGCGGATTCCAATTGGTCTTTGTATTGTCCAACGTATTTCCAAACCCTTTGTGAAAGGTTCATTCCCTCGACCTTGCGTTGTTGGAACGTCTGCAATGCTTCCAAGTTGCGGTCTTGCATCTTCTTCAAACGCGCCTTGCTTACCTTGGACGTGTCCATTATGGATTCAATGAAGCCATCGTTCTTGTCGCAAGCGAACAACCATTGTTTCTTCGACCCGGTTTCAATAACTGTTATCATTCGGCTTGCAAGTTGCTTGGTTACATCTTGCATCACCGACTTAACACCGGGGTAATCATCGAAAGAAAAGGGCTTTTCGGGGTCGTATGTACCTTTTGCCGCCGCCCTTGTTATCTCGGCGGTGGCACGGTCAAATAAGGCTTCAACGGCTTGCGTGTATTGCTCCGTTTGCCTGTAATGTGCGGCATCGTATGATTGAATCGAAAACCGCGTTGTTTTCTGCCTTTTCTTTGCCATACAATCAACTTTCTTTCGGTCTTATCTTGAAGTGTTCACACGCGGGGTCGGACAAGAACTTGCACCATCTGCCAAAATCGGTCTTTGCATCAAGTTTGCAACGGCACAATATCAAATGCCCATCGTGTGCCTTGTCGTGCCAATCGTATGAATTGGCACAATCACGGCATCGATACTTGGGTGGTTCAACGGTCTTTTTCTTTGCCATAATAAACCCCCTTTGATGTGACGAACTGACCGCGATTCAGGCGGTCGAATGTTTCTTTATCGACGTTACAACGATGCACACGGCACGAATCAGCAACCCACACAACCCATTGTTCGGGGTGTCGGTGCGGTTGTGCCATCTTCAACGTCACGTTGTAATGGGTGGTGGTATGTGCCGGGATGTGCTTTTTCCCGACAACATACCCACTTACATTCGGGTTGTCATTGCACCCGGCAAGACACACCACCATCAGGATGAACAACAGAACCTTACGCATCGCCCTCGATTTGTGGTTCACCTATGATGAACGAATTTTCACTTGCGGTCTGTTCCTTGATTTTCTGCATCGTCAAGGTCACATCCTTGGAAATACCCGCCTTTTCAATCGATTCTTCTTGCGAAATTACAGGCTTGTTGCCGTTGGCGGTAAGCCAATAGTTCAGTTCGTCAAGTTCGTTGGTAAGCATATATGGCACGATTTCGGGTTCAATCTCGATGGTTTCACACTCGCTTTCCAACGAAGTGTTCATCTTGGAAATGAACGCAAGAATCACATTCACGCGACGTTGCAAGTAATCGTCGAAAATTTCGCGCTTGTCCTGAACCTTTAAGTGTGCGTCCATAAACAACAGCTTCAACGCAACGCCGGAAATCGCGCCAAGACCCTTGACCGCTTCAAACGAAATGTCGGGTGTCTGCGTGATGGTGTAAATCATCTTCAACAGGGTTTCAATTTCAAGTTTGACCGCTTCGGGTGCTGACTGCCAAGACACATATTGCATTGTTGCGCCGTCCTCGCCCTCAATGACCGAACCCGATTCGCCTTTCTTTGCCCAACCGCGAATGTCGCCCGTAACAAAGATTTTTGGGCTTGCGTGGTAATCGTTTGTGTCGGCAAAGTTCGACAACAGGGTTTCCAAGCGGTCAATCAGTTTGTCCACGTCCTCGGTTTCAAACTTGCGTTGGTGACCATACACAACCGGGATTTTGCCGATTGCGATTTCCCTTGGGTAACCCTCGACAACCTCATATCCGTTTGCGCCGTTCTTCCAAAGCCAATGTTCTGTGGCGGTGTATGTTTCAAAATAGTTCACACCATTGCCGGTGTCGTCCTTGCGGCTGAAATCGCGCGAAAACGCCGTCATATCGCCGGTTTCGTCGAAATATGGGTAAAGTGTATCACCAAACGCCGGTGAAAGCAACGTGCAACGCAACTTAAACTTGGAATCAAACCCATATCGTTTGTTGGGCTTGTCCACGGTGTACCACAATTCGGCACACTCCTTGAAACCGAAAATGGAACGTCCGATTTTACGGTTCAAAGAATTGCTTTTCACATCGTACAACACTTTGTTCAGGGCGGACACCACCATTTTTTCTTTGTCTGTCACCGGCGTTGCATTGTATGCCGGTGGGTTGCCGAAACAGAACGACACCGCACGGTTGATGATAAGGTTCTGAATGGCAAGTGCAACCCTTGCGACCTTTTCGGTCTTGAAATTGACCGCTTCACCATCTGTTGTGATAACTTTTTGTGCTGAATCCGCGTCGTTGTCTGCATCCACTTTCACGCGCTTGTCAGGGCGCAAGATTGGGTTGTTGATATCGTGCAACTTGGGGTTCAATGCTTTTTCCGCCTGTTCTGTGTCAGGTTGCGGAATGAATCGGCGTGACTTCAATTCGGAAATCACATCATTCGCCGTCGCTTTACTGAAAATTTCTTCAATCGTCATAATTTTTGTTGTTTTATAGTGATACACTCTAATATCCAAAAAGACTTCCAACGTCGGTTTTCTTGGCGTTGGCGCGTTTCTCGATTGTGCCGGTCAAGGCATCCGGCGCATCGTCGTGGTCGTTTTGTCCGGCTTTCAGGTAACCGCATATTGCCTTGGCGAACTCCGGGAAAAGGTTTTTCCATCCTTGGGGCATAAACGTAAGGTTCTGCACCATCGCCGAATGTTCATAAATGCGGGTGTCCTTGTTTTCCCTTTGATGGAACGCCGAAAACTTGGTCTTGCCGTTACCCATCAGGCGGCATTGCTTTTCAACATTGTTTTTGAACAGGCGACCGCCGTTGTTCGCTTCCACGACACATTCGGCAACGCCGTGTTTGGTCAGCATCTTTGCAAGGGCGGGTTCTGTGTACTCAACCGGGCGTGTGGTGTAAAGCACATCGACGATGTAATTGCCCACATCCGTTTCGTCGTACACAATCGCGTAAAGGTAGTCCGCGCCGGTGTCGGCGGTGTCCACATAACATTTTCGCTTGCAATACTTGGTTGCCGGGCGAATCAGGTATTCCACAAATCCGCTTTCGTACATCAGACCGGCACGCGGCTGTGGGTCTTGCTGATACAACGAATCGAACACTTGTGGGTTTCTCTTTCGGATGGACTGCAACTTGTTCAGGTTGTGGCGTTCACTCCAAAGGGCTTCACCCTCTTGTCGTGGGTCGTATTCGGTCGGTTTGCCCTCTTTGATTGCCTTGTATATTACAACAACCCATCCGTCGGGGTTCGTTTCGGGGTCAAATACACCTTGTTGTCGCAATAGTGTTCCCGCCAAATCATCTTCGTGCCATCGAGTAAGACAATCAATTGTTGGGAATCGTTGTGAAGTCGGGTTTCTGCAACGGTATCGTACCAATCGGACACGGATTCACGCACAATGGGCGACCACGCCGTTTTCGCGTCCTTATAAATGTCGTCCATTATCAGGATGTCCACGGGTTCACCCGTAAGCGCACCGCCCACACCAACGGTCTTGAATCCGCCACGATAACCCACAATTTCGCATTCGTCAGCATTACGCAACCAAGAACCGGCAACGGTGGTCACGTTGGATGCGTTCAAGCACGTGTTCGGGAATATGGCGCGATATTCCGGCGTGTCGATGATTCGTTGGATTTCGCGGTTGAACTTGCGTGCCTTGGGTGCATTGTACGACACAATCGCCAACTTCTTGTCGGGGTTGTTACCCAACAGGAATGCCGGCAAACGT
>JAFXGD010000067.1 GCA_017513285.1 Alphaproteobacteria bacterium | reverse complement strand
TCCTTTCTCGGTCTTATAGACCACGTTTTGTTGTATCATTATGTCGCTTGTCATAATAGTATAAAGTTAAATTGTTAATAATCACGACATTTGGTTGTTTTACTTAAAGTTTTCGTCTATCCTTGCCCTTGATTTCAAAGTAATTGCACATTTCCATCAAGCGGCTTGCAACTCTATCATCGTAGTTGGTGACCAACATTTGGTGACACATCGGAATGTTTGATGTTATCAGGGTTAGGCAATCGGAACGGTCGCCCCTGTATTCAAGTAAGGTTCGCAAGACGTTCATTCGGTTGCCCATTGCAACGGCTTCCAAAGGTTCAGCCCCGAAATCCTGAATGCAAAGAATCTTGATTTTTTTGTATTCATCAATCGATGTTGTTTCGATGAACCTTGAAACGATTTCATCAGCCCTTGCGATTCGCCACCAAAGGCGACCATCAGTTTCACCACCATACTTGACACGAAAATGGAACAAATCGGCATAAGCCAACATCACTTCCATTGCCCAAGACTTGCCCGACCCTGTGTTTCCGGCGATGTAAATTCCTTTATACATATCACCGGGAATCACTTTCTTCGTGTTGGGGTCAATGGCTTTCATCGATGAATCGCAATGCAACCATTTGATGAAATTTTCGTATGTGAAGCGGTTTTCATCATCAATCACGAAATGCGGGTTGCGCTGTTTGCCGATTCCCTCGACAAGTTGCAAGCAATCTTCGATTGCGTACCCCTCGCACTTGTACCGGGTAAGCCCCTGAAACAATCCGCGCCGTTTTGCCAATTCCAAGGCTTTTGCGATGTCTATTGTTGCCATATTTCGTTCACTTTATTGGTGGTTGTTGTTTTCCGGGTTGATTTTCGTTCCTTTTCGCCCCTTGCCCAATTACGGACGGCGGCTTTCCAATCTTTCATCTTGTTTTTACCGACGAACCAACCCTTGCTTTCGTAGAAGTCAAAGAAATTTTCAGCTTCAAAAGAATATCCCTTTTCAATGATATATTTTCTTATTTCATCAATCGTGGGCGGTGAAAAGCGGTGTCCGCTTTTCTCTTTTATATTCTCTTTATCTATACTTTCATTTCCTTTACTTTCCTTTTCTTTTCTTTCCTTTGCATCATTCTGTAATGCACTTGCATTGCTATTGGTTTGCATTTGTTGCGTTTGTGCTGAATGCCAACGTTTTACGGCGGCGGCTTTTCTCTTTTCGGCGATGTCTGTTCGCTTGCCAAGTCGCTTTTTTACAGATTCCGACCAAAAGTTTTCACCATCATTCACAAACAAATCAAAATCATTCACGATGCTTTCAACGACCTTGCATTCCACGTGTAATGCAAATGCAATGGTCTTGCAAGACTTCAACGGTAACATTCCGCCCTGTTCGTATATCTGTTCAATGATGCACCAATACACGCCAAGTCCGGCAACGCCGTGGGTAACCAAGACATCTTGCAATTTTGGGTCGCTTCTTGCATTATAATCGTGCGGAAAATAGAACGTATCTTTCATTGTTGCGATTGTTAGACCCACCGACCCGCCTGTGCAAGCCGGTGGGATGATGTTGAATACTAAATTTCAATAATGGCGATGTCGGGCGCGATTTCACGGATTGCGGCAATCTGTTCGTCAATAATCTTGTCGCGCAAATCTTCAAGGGTTGCTTGCGCACCGGGCGAAAGAAGCACAAATGCAACTTCACGTCCGTTCAGTTGGGCGAATGTTTCCACCTCGATTGTTTCGGCGGGTATTCCCTTGAAAATAGGCATCTGAATGACGAATGATTCCGGCAAGTTGGAATTGACCACTTGTGCGAAATTGTCGGTTCTGTTGCCGTTTTCAGCGACGGCACGTTCAATCTTGTTGTTCACGGTGGCGGTGAAGTTCATCAGGGTTGAAACCAACGCCATATTGCTTTGGCGGTCTGTAAAGAACGCGCGATTCATCTTGATGAACAAGCCAAGTTCGGTTGGTGTCCATACCTTGCCGGCGTTGATTCCGAACTCAATGAACTTGGGGTTGTAACTCAATTTTCCGACAACCTGACCGCGATTGTATGCGTCGGCTTCATTGGTTATCAATGTGATTTCCACCTTGTCACGATTCACAAGAATGTGGCAATCCTTTTGGTCGAACTGACCGGCGTTGATGCGCTTTGTCAGGTATTCAACCACGCAACCAATCACGCCATTGATGTTGGTTTGGATGGGTGCTTTGGGGTCAAGTTGTTTCACGGCTGAACCCTCGCGCAAGATAAGTTCGGCGGTTGTAGCACCGGGGGCAAAGTTGATTTGCAATTTTTCGTTCTGCATAATTCAAATTTTTAATGTTGTTAATCGTTTGTTCCTGTCTTTCTTACCATCGAAAAGATGTTTGGTTGTAGTTCATCAGCCGTTGCCGGGCGACACTCAACCAAGATGCCATCTTTGTTGTAATACCCGGTTTCCTTGGTTTCTTGGTCGGTGAAGCGGTAACACACTTCGTTCACGTATTCCGCTTTTGACTTGATGTTGGAAACCATTATTGCCCTTGATTCTTTCAATGGCTTCAAGCGACCCTTGAAGTCGGCTTCAACTTGCTTCTTTTCCGCTTCGATTTCGGCAATCTCAATCGAAACATTGGCAAGTTTTTCTTTGTGTCCTTGCAATTCTTCCGGGGTGTATGGCTTCATATAGCCTTTTTGTTCGCAAGCATCGCAATTGTCTTTCAAGAATGCTTCACGTTGAATCGGATTCTTAATGTCCTGTCCAAGTTCTCTTTCCATAACTCAAATTTGTTTTATAGTGATACATTTTTACTTATCAAGCAAGAAAACTTGGTTGTACAAGCCCACGAACTGTTTGCCGAATTGGATTGCTCGATTTCGTGTTTTGAAGCAAAGCCGAGAACCGACATTCGCAGCCGTAACCGACGGCGCAGAAAACGCATACGCACACACGAACCCCGCAGTCCCTTTGTCATATACAAACCAAGGAAACCACTTGTCTTGCATTGAATTTGAGAAATCAGGCACAAAGTCGTCCGCCTTATTCCAAGCCTGTGCAATGGTGAACAATTCATTCAAGGCGATAAGTGCTTTAATGTGCTTTGGGTTCACGTCCTGAACCAAACGTGTAACGTCTGCAAGCTGAACGCAATTGCCGGACAATACCTTTTTCGATACGGTGTAATCGTTGTTAGGCTTACCACCAAGGAACGCACGCGCTTCGTCAAAATTGGTGATTGTTTCGTTCACGTCCTGACACTCCACGACTTCAAGGGTAAAATCAAACGGTGTCAAGAAACCGTCGTCGTCCGAATCCAAATCTTC
>JAFXGD010000066.1 GCA_017513285.1 Alphaproteobacteria bacterium | reverse complement strand
CGCTGTGACGAACGTGGTTCTACTGAATACAATTTGGCTTTGGGCGCACTGCGTGCCGGGAACGCCGCACACGTTATTATGCAAGACGGCGTTGAATCCGAACGCATCAAAACGATTTCTTATGGCAAAGAAAAACCAATCTATCTCGGTACCGGCGAAGAAGTTTGGGCAAAAAATCGCAATGCCACAACACGTGTACAACATACACAGCCAACCGAATAAAAATTTGCCCCAAATGGGGCATTTTTATTTGACCGTATAAAAAAATTTTACTATATTCCAAACATGGAAGAAAAGACAGCTATATCATTCGCAAACGTTGCCGCAAAATACGATGGAACACCGGAAATTTTGACGGACGTTTCTTTTAACATCAGCAATGGCGCATTTTATTTCTTGTCGGGTGTTTCGGGCGCCGGCAAAACAACTTTATTGCGCTTGATTTACCAACTGCGCAAACCATCACGTGGCCAAATTAAGTTGTTTGGCCGTGTCACAAACGACATGACACGCGATGAAATAAACCAACTGCGCCAAAAAATGGCAATTGTATTCCAAGAATACTCATTACTGTCACATTTGTCTGTATTTGATAATGTTGCCCTGCCCCTGCGTGTACGTGGCGTATCCGAAGATAAAATTAAAAAATTGGTATCCAAAGTATTGGATTGGGTCGGATTGGGTAAATACGCAGACGCCAACCCCAAAACCTTGGCCGGTGGCCAGCAGCAGCGTGTATCCGTTGCACGTGCGATAATTGTACAGCCATCTATACTGTTGGCAGACGAACCCACCGGTAATTTGGACGACGAAAACGCCAAACGTTTGATGGAGTTGTTTGTGCAAATGAACAAAATGTTTGGAACAACAATTATTCTGGCCACACACAGTCGTGATTTAATGGAAACCTATAAATTTCCGGTAATACGTGTGGAAAATCATCGTGTCACTTTTACCGGCACATCGAACCCCACCACTGGCGCCGACACAGAATCAAAAAAAATGTGGAAAGGCCCACGTCCAACCAATTATTTTTCAGAACTTTCAAAACAATTTGACGATATTGGAAACGCACAATGAAGAAACCTGTTGTATTTTCTTTGGTTCATGAACAATCCGTATTCATGACAATAATCATGTCACTGCTGACATTTTTATCTGTATTGGCATTGGGGATATGCCTGTCCATTGGCACCGGCGTAATGCGTTGGAACAATCAATGGGAACTGTTTGCCACGGTCCAAATCACCAACCATGACAAGCAGGATACCATTAAACAAATACTGGCCACACACGCCGACAAAATAGACACCGTAACCGAAATATCCGATGCACAAATGAATGAATTAATGTCGCCTTGGATTTCTGATGGTGGCGTATTACAGAATTATCTGCCAAAGATGTGGGAATTAAAATTCAAAAACCAATCCGACATGGATACCGTTGGCGCCGAAATATCCAAAGTGGCAAAATTTTTAACCCACGCCACTGCATTAAAGCCATCTACTGATGCGGGTTGGTACATGATTATGATGACCGCATTGATATTAATGATGACCATGTCTGCGATTGGCATATGTATATCATATATTGCACGCAACACCGCCATGTTACACCGTCGTGAATTGGAAATCTTGAACCAAATCGGCGCATCCGACAACTTTGTTGCCCGCCAGATGCAGGTTATCGTTGGTCGCATTTGTATCATTGCATGCGGGATTGGATTCATATGTGCCGCCCCTATATTGCTGTTAATGCTGTCTGCGGCACACAGTACACGTGTTGGATTAATGGCAATGATGGGATTATCCGGCCCCGGATGGTTAACATTGGTCGCACTGCCCATTGCAATCATTATATTTGCTATTTGGGTCACCCGTCGCACAACAATCAAGATATTAAACAATTGATATGAATGCCCGCATATTAACACCATCATTTATTTTATTTGGCTGCTTTATTTTGGGTGGCATGATATTCAAGGCCGCCGCCCCCGTCCGCTGTGGCGAAATATCTCCAACCGACAACATATTTGTCTTGACCGGCGACGTACGCAGAATTCCATTTGCCATGAAAAAAACGCAAGAATTCCCGGATGCCAATCTGTACATCATTGGTGCGGGTTCATCTGGATACGCATTGAATGCCCGACCTGTGACCATTGAATCAAAATCTAAATCCACATATCAGAACGCTTTGGCAATCAAAGACATTGCAACCAAGAACAAATTAAAACGTTTGGTCGTCATCACAACCGAAGACCACATAAACCGTGCAAAATATTTGATAAAACACGAATTACCCGACGTGAATGTAATTGCATGTCCGGCGATATTGACGGGCATGCCCGTTGGAAAAAGACTTGAAAGATGGACCACAGAATATATAAAATACATCGTGACACTGTTGGGGATAAAAGAAAGTTAAAAAAAGGAAAAACATGTTCAAAACAATTTTATTTAAAATCGTATTGGGTATTTACTTTACATTATGGTCACCTTTTTTATTAATTGCACTGGTTTCGAAACGTTTAACTCGCCGTTTGGTTTATGCCGATGCTGCGGGCGTATTGGTGTTGGCCCGTCTGATTTGCGGCATTAAGTACGCCGTCCATTATCCAATTCACGAAGAAAACGGCATCCCCGTCATGCCCGACAACAACCGCCGCAACGACGGCAAAGCCGTGATTGCCGCCAAACACATGTCAATTTTGGAAATTGCAATTATATCCAAAGTTATACCAAAATCATTTTTTATTTTAAAGCGTGAATTACTGTGGATACCGATTTACGGATGGGCATTTTGGCGCTGTGGCATGCTGGGCGTAAACCGTGCACGTGGCAAAACAAATTTAAAACAATTGGCATCTGCGGTTGAACAACGTGTTCTGGACGGATATACATTGGTAATATTCCCCGAAGGCACACGCACCAAACCAGGCCAAAGAATTCCATTAAAACGTGGATTATTGATGTTGGCCCACACTTTAAAATTGCCAATTTTACCGGTTGGCACGGATGCCGGACTGTATTGGCCCAAACACGGCCGCATAAATTCGGGAACCGCCAATGTATGGTTCGAACCATTGTTACCATGCAATGCATCGCTGGAAGAAATTTCTGACGCAATCAATCGTCACAGCGCATAAACACAACGATTAATAAATTAAAGATAATGGTATAGATAAACGGATTGGGGCGAACGTAGTGTACAGAAGTTACTGAGCCAGCACCCCACCCCCTAGCGGTGAAAAAAATTAAAAATAATGGTATTGATAAACGGGCTGGCAATGTCGTAGTGTACAGAAGTTACTGAGCCAGCACCCCACCCCCTAGCGGTGAAAAAAATTGAAGATAATGGTATAGATAAACGGATTGGGGCGAACGTAGTGTACAGAAGTTACATGAGCCAGCACCCCACCCCCTAGCGGTGAAAAAAATTAAAGATAATGGTATAGATAAACGGGCTGGCAATGGCGTAGTGTACAGAAGTTACATGAGCCATTGCCAACCCGCTTTAGATATGCCATTAGATTTAATTTTTACACCATGGCTTTCTTTTGCCACCATTATACGGTCGTGCCAACCCTTCGGCGACCAAGACATCACCCACATCACGACCATCGGGCAAAATAACATTGGCATCAATACGCCCCAGATACTTATCATCTTTGACATTTTGTAAATCCACAGTTTCGCCAACTGGCAACAGGTCCTCTAAACGATTTTTGGCGATATTGGCACGGCGAATTTCATCTGCGCACGCACCGTTCATTTCGGGCGTGTCAACATTTATCAAACGCACACGCACGGTAATAACAATATCCGGCGCAATATTTACCCCCGCCGAAAAAGTATCACCATCAAATATATAATCCACCGTTGCCGGCACAGCATATGCCGACGATGACAAGCACACAGCACCCAATAACAACAATATCTTTTTCATTTTTCAACCACATATTATATATCCAGTATACACCCCCACCCCATAAAATAAACAGTAAAAAACGCCCAACGGGCGTTTTTTTATTGCAGTTTTGGCGACCAAGTCGGCTCTAACCCATTGATATCTTCGGGCAATTCTATATCATATATATTCTGACCGGTTATATCAACACTGCGAATATGACTCATACGTTCAATACCATCCAACGCCCGTTCAGTTTCATAATAAACAATTCTGCGTGAACCTGGCGCCCATGATGGGGCCTCCATAAACCAACCGCCGGCCAAAATCTTTTCATTGCGGCCACGTGTATCCATAATACCGACATAGAAAGTATCATCTGCAATCTTGGTAAAGGCAATAAATTGACCGTCTGGCGACCATGCCGGCGTTGTATATCGCCCCGCCCCATACGTTAACCTTTCCACTTCCCCGGTATCTAAATCCAAGACATGAATTTGTTGGCGACCCGAACGATCAGAATTAAACGCAATTTTTCTGCCATCTGGGGAATAAGATGGGCTGGTATTAATAGAATGTCCAAATGTCAATTGGCGCAGTTCTCTGGACTGCATATTATATTCATAAATATGTGTAATACCATTTTTCACCAAAGAAATTGCAACACGTTCCCCATCGGGCGAAAAGCGTGGTGCAAAATTCATTCCACCAAACATACCCAACCTGCGCTGTTCACCGGTATCTAAATCCAAAGTCCACACCATTGGATCATCATTATAATATGACAAAAATACAATCGATTGCATATTCGGCGAAAAGTGCGGCGACATTACAAACGTATTTTCATCAGACAAATACCGCATACCAAATCCATCTTGATCCATAATTGCCAAACGCTTTGTACGATTATGAATCGGCCCTGTTTCCGCAATAAATACAATTTGTGTATCAAAATATCCGATTTCACCGGTCAATCTTTCATATATTGCATCGGCCATAATATGCCCCAAACGACGCACAGATTTACGTGATGCAACCAAAGACTGGGCTTCTATCTGTTCACGCCCGTCCACATCCCACACAAAGAATTCCAAACGATACATATCATCATCCACAAAAACCTTTGCCTGAACCAAAACCTTGGTCTTAATCGCCTGCCACGATTTAAAGTTTGGCATCGCATGCATTTTTACATATTCCGGAAACGCATCATGATTCACAATTCGAAATAAACCGGTACGTTTCAAATCCGCCTCTACCACTGCACGCATAGTCGCCGCATCTTTACTGCGCACACCATCTGCGACTTCAAATTTTTGCACTGCAATGGATATTGGGTCCGCCGCCCCGGCAACAATATCGACCTTTAATTCCGCCCGTCCAAGCCCGGGCCATACCAATACCAGCGCACAAAAAACCAATAATCTCTTTAACATATTAAAAATCCTTCCATTCTGTATACAGGCTAATTTTATACATATAAATATTAAAAATCAAATTTTATATCCGCCCCACCCCGTCATCACAAACACCAATACACCCGCCATCACAACCGTGATTACAGACGTAAATATATTTGTATTGACAATTGTAAATACAATGGTATAGTTCCTTGTAAAGACTGTGGTATTGTAATAAGTATAGGAGTTTGCATATGCCAAATGTTATGCAGCAATTATTTATCATGAATATAGAAAGCCTGTTGCGCGAATACGCCGCATACAAGGCATTCAATAAATCCGATTGCGTCATAAACATGCGCATCCCCCGCCCGGTCTTGGACAAGATAAAAGAGTTGGCCGAACAACAACACGTCCCGTACCAATCACTGATATCATCCGTTCTGTTTTCTTTGGCAAATATCGAAGAAACAAAATAACCCCAACAAAAGGAAACAAAAATGAGCCTGCCCGCAAAACCTGTAATATTCGAAACACTGAATCAACAGAAACATATAATCGATTGGGCCGGCCAAGAAAGCCTGTTCCCCGAATTACGCAAACCAACAAAAAACATCCATGCGGAATATTGGCTGTATTCGGATTTGCACGATTTATATGGCGAACTGTATTTTCCATCCCAAACAAATTGGCAAACCTATGCACAATCCCAAATTGTACAACCCGCAATTCCAAAGAACAGACTGCACACAATCCAACTGACCGACCCATGGCCCAGTTTTACAAATGAACACATTGTACCTGCGCATGAAATTCACCCCGGCACAAAAAAACAATCAGACGTCGCCATGACACGTTATGCATGCTGGTGTGCGACACGTCGCAACCCGGCCATGATTTTTTCACGCACATACTTCATATTGCCCACGATTACTGATTTTACCGAATTGTACAACACATCATATCAATTTGCCCGTGTATATCTGCGCAATGAATTAGCCACCCAAGAAAAAAATCTGGCGGGCGTATTAAAACAACTGCACGCCAACCATCAACAATTTAATCACCAAACGGTACAAAGGGCATTTTTTTACGGGTACAGCGCCGATGAAATCAAGTCCGCCCATCGCATCGTAATAAAACCCAATGACCCATTGGCCAATTACATGGGCCCGGCCTCTTTACACGCCAAAGCATGCGCAATATCGAACGCACTGCACAGATTTGGCATGTCACGTCGTGCAAACTTGGAAGTTTTAAAAATAATCATGCACGAAGAATTAACCAAAGAACGTGTACGCGCCATACAAACAACAGGTCTGCGCCCCGAACAAGACATTCACCAAACACACATTTTGGATGTGCGCAGCCGCCTGCACCAAACAGAACAAGAATTTATACGCAAATATCATAACATAAAATTAAAATAAAAACCCGGGATATCCCGGGCAAAAAAAAATACGGCCACACGGCCGTATTTTTATCATTCTAAACCACCACCAAACATACCCATCAGCTCATCCTGACAATCCAAAATGCCATTCACAGATGATGCAGACAACAAGAACTGTAACACGGCACCAATTGCAAATAACAATACAAAGCCAACAATCATACTGATACCCTTTGTCTTAACATCGCCCATGTCCACTTTACCTGCCGAAATAAAGCCCCATGCCCAACCTGCGATAATAAAGCCCGCACCAACAAACGCCAAAATACTTAACGTTGTGAACAAAGGTTCTAATTTTCGCAACAACACACAAATCGCCTCATTTGCTCCACCTTCGTTTGCCATTGCTGCGGAAGACGTAAACACCATCATCGCACCAACCAAATAAAAACGAATTGCATTAATCAATTTTTTCATGATAAATCTCCTTTTCTTAATACGCACATTATATCACACACACCACCAACATTCAAATTCTTTTTATATAATACTGTAAATAATGCGCCGATTGGCGCATTATTTTATTTCACAAACACATATTTTTTATTTTTGCATTTCTTGCACTTATCACAAGAAGCCCGAACCGGTACAATTGCCGAACGTTCAACACGTGCACCCTGCATCGCATTATCACGGGCATACAAATCCGCACAGCGTGTATTTTGATACACAATTTTTTTATCCACATCCAAAGTTTTTACATCTTCACTATAACGACGTCCACGTTCAACCGAATAAAAGATACAATCATCACCATCTTGGGTATATCGCACCCCGCCTTTGTAATAATCATAGTACGACGAACATCCCGCCAACAATATCAATGCCAATAATGCACGTTTCATTTTCCAACCCCATTGTTTCATATATGTTCTCTGTCACACCCCCGCTTATACCCATTTTGCCACACATCCGCCACATGTCAAGAAACGAATATTTTTTCACACGCACATATCAAAATATGCTATAATAACCACAACATCAATAATCAGGGGCACAAATGAAATATTCAAAATTCGGATTGGTTAACACAAACCAGATGTTCCAAGATGCATTGCATGGCGGATATGCGGTGCCGGCTTTTAATTTTTATAATATGGAAACCTTGTCTGCCATATTGGATGCCGCCCGCACCACACACAGCCCCATAATCTTGGCGGTATCCGAATCCGCATTAAAATACATGGGCAACGATATGTTAATGGCAATGATATCCGGGGCAAAAATCAAACCATCGGACAACATTGCATTGCACCTGGATCACGGCTCTTCATTTGCCGCATGCAAACACGCCATAGATTTGGGATTTTCATCTGTAATGATAGACGCCAGCGCCCAACCCTTTTCCAACAACATCGACATCACCCGTCGTGTCACAGATTATGCCCACAAATTTGATGTTTCCGTTGAATCAGAACTGGGGACATTGGCCGGCATCGAAGACGAAAATACCTTTGGCACAGATTCAACATACACCAACCCCACAGACGTCGAACAATTTGTCGCCGCCACCAACACAGATTCCTTGGCAATCGCCATCGGCACCAGTCATGGCGCATACAAACGCACACACGACGACGCCAAATTACGTTTTGATATTTTATCCGACATTGCATCCCGCATGCCAGATTTTCCATTGGTATTGCACGGCGCATCAAATATCCCATCAGATTTGATATCCATCATCAATAAACATGGTGGCAAAATGCAGAATGCACGTGGCATAGACGCCGCACAACTGCGTCACGCAACACAAATGAATATATGCAAAATAAATGTGGACAGCGACCTGCGCATTGCATTCACGGCGGCTGTTCGGGAATTTTTATCATCACATCCCGACAAATTTAACCCACGTGATTTCTTGAATGCCGCCCGTCAATCAATGACACGTGTATGCATATCAGAAATTGAACACATTATGGGTTCTGCGAACCACGCATAAATTCAGAATCAGTTTTTCATCATAACTTTTTCTAATTTTGCACGCAGTTTTTTCATATCATCATATTTTGTAAACTTGCCTTTTTCTGCAACGGACACATCACCGCTTTCTTCGGACACAACTAAAACAACGGCACGTGACACTTCACTTAACCCCAAGGCCGCCCTATGACGTGTACCGTATTTCCAATTCAGATTATTTTGCGACAAAGGCAAAATAGCACCTGCACTGGCAATTCTGTCACGTTCAATTATCATTGCACCATCATGCAATGGGGTTTTATCAAAAAATATAGTCAGCAATAATTCCACAGATATTTTTGCATCTATTACAACACCTTTTTTCTCTATGGCACTTTCATCCAACATACTGGGGAAAACAATCAAAGCACCCGTATGTTTTTCAGACATAAATTCAACCGCCGACACGATTGCATCCAACGCTTTGGTATCTTTTCTTTTTACCCCGCCATTTTTCAACACACGTCGCCACCCATCAATATTCCCCAACAGCGCCATAAACTTACGCAATTCTGGTTGAAAAACCACAATCAAACTGATGGATAAAAACAATGCAACCCAATGCAAAAAAGCCGCCAAAATATCCAACCCCATCCACGCCAGCGCAAAACTAAGCACCCACAACAATGCCAAACCCAATAATCCACGCACCAACCTTTCCGATTGTGTATTTTGAATAAAACTTTTATAAAACATCCACATTACTGTGGCCACAATCAAAACCTGAATCAAACCAATCCAACTGAACATATTTACCAACCTTTATTTTTATTCCTGTCCCAAAACCGCAACAGTTAAATCTTGTAAATTATCATCCATCCATTCTGGATCACCTTCATAAGACGGCGCCCCGCGCGCCATTGCTGTTTCACACGGATGCGTATCTGCCAACCAATTTTCCAACAAATCCCCAGCCAACAAACCAACCCCGGCCCCAGCAACCAATCCAATACCGCCCGTAAATGGTGCCAATAACAAACCCAACCCGGTTGCAGACGCAACCTTGCCGGCAACCGCCGCACCACTGATTTTAATTTCCGGTTCAGCCAACGAACCGGTTAATTCGATTGAATTTACCACATTGCCCGTCAAAGACAATTTCAACCCCCGTACCGGCACAGTCGTCAAAGCCAACCGCATTTCTTCGCCACCCAAATCCAACATACCGGCCAAACGAATATTTATTGCATTGGTTTCAATTGCAAACCCGTTTTGCGTTTCAAATGCACCATCACGCAATTTTACATTCAACGCAACGCACGCAATCTTAATCTGGTCATGCTTTTTATTTGTTGTAAATAAATCTTGAATTGAATGACGCAAAGACGTCAAAAAATCTGTACCATACATATATGTAACGACCGCCGGATACGCATATCCCGCCCCTTCGGAATAAACATGCACAGGTCCGGTTATTGTCTGCATCACTTGACTTAAATCTTTACCATTTGCCCGAACATAAAAATCAAATCCCATGGGCAATTCTGCAATCAAATCATCTTTATCCAATTCATGCAGCAATTGTCCAACCTGGACATTGCGTGCGCGTGATGCGGCCTGTAACCAAATATGCCCATCCGCATCCACATCCGCATCAATACCAATGGTCACATTTCCATTTGCCACACCCGACATTACATCAATACGCCCATGCGCTTTTTCAATATCTGCGATAACTTTTGTATTTTTCAGATTCATACGCTTGTAAACAACAAAGTTATCCAATCGCACATCGACATGAATTTTTTTATTCACAAAAAATTCACCAAACAGTGGCACATCCTGAAACACATTTAATGGACGGCCATGCGATTTACGCATTTTATCATACATTCCCGGGAACAATCTGTCCAATTGCACATCTTCTGAATACAAGCTTAGATTAATAACATCATTTTTTTTACCCCATGCATATTCACCTGCAATCACGAATTCCGTATTGCGCAATACAACTTTGGATTTTCTAAGTGTTATTTTTTGTCTGTCCATTCCCCCGGACACATCCAAGTGCATATGCGGCACCCCGACCAAATTCCAATTTCCCACACGGCCCAACATTGCCACATCTGGCAAATCGCCTTTGACGATAAAATCTATTGGCATCTTACTGGTTCCTTCCAATGCCACATTTGCGATTAATGCATCCCCACCGGTTGACAGCGCCACACGCACCGGATAGACTTTACGTTCCGCATTATATTCCTGCATTTCGACAATAAATGGCAACACATCTGTATCAACTTTTATCCAACCGACATATTCGCGATTTTCCGCCCTGGGGTTCAAACGAATATTAAAGCCCGCCATTTCATATTTTTTACCAAACAAATTTGCTTTTATATTTTTTATTTCAACGCCCCCCAACCCCGCATCCTTAAACGGATACTTTTCTGGCGTTACGGCGACCGCCCCTGGGACTGCGCTGACACTTTTGCTGGGCCAAGACAACATTCCATCTGGGCCACGTTCAATATTTAATTCTGCATCATAGACCCGAACATTTTGTATTGTCGGGCGATTTCGAAATAACGAAATCAGATTCAATCGCACATCAATTTTATCTGCCTTAAATGCATATTTACTTTTTGCCCACTTTGCATTATCGACACGCACTTTATTTAATTCGATATGGGGCCGCAAAGACAACTTCCACGATACCGCCCCATCAATTTCGACCGGCACACCCGTTGCATCACGCAACACCGCCACAACATTTCCACGCACAGATTCTAAATCAATTTGGCTTAATGCGACAACGACCGCCACCACCAACCCCATCACAAACAGTGACAAGATTCTTACCACGGATAAAAATATACTTTTTCTTTTCAATCTCATGGCAAATTAAATTCCAACAGTTTCATCACCGGCACCATAAAATCCGGCACCGTCGCCCGCAAAGTCAGCATACGCCCCGATGTCGGATGCTGGAAAGTCAATTTATACGCAAACAAAAATAAATGATTAGTTTCCAACAATGCCGCCATCGCACCATCGGACGACACCCGCCCACCATATAATGCATCACCAACAATTGGCGCATTCAAAGAAAACGCACTGTGCAGGCGCAATTGATGCGTACGACCTGTCTTTGGCGAAAACAGCACCCACGACACACACCCCGCCGCATTTGCCAACACACAATAATCCGTTATTGCACGTTGGGGCCTGGGGCCCGTGCCATTATTCAATCGTGTTGCATTTTCAAATACTTGACCCTTTAACACATAATTATCAATAACACCTTTGCGTGGACTGACGTCACCATGCAACAACGCCAGATATTCTTTATGCGCAGTCTTGGCTTGGAATTGTGCCGTCAAAGATTGGGCCGCCCGATGATTTTTTGCAACGACCAACAATCCACTGGTTTCACGGTCCAACCGATGAACCAATGAAATTTTATCATAAGGGAACATTGCGGTCGCCATTTTATCCACAGACTTACGAATTCCCGTCCCGCCCTGCACCGCCAAACCGGCCGGCTTGTTAAACACGACCACATCGTCATCATTATAAATTATGCATTTACGCAAAGACTCTAAATCCGTCAAAGAAAAAGCATTTCCATCTTCGGTTTTTTTTGTTCTGGCATTTGCATAATGTGCAATTGTTGGCGGGATACGAATTGCATCATCCGTGCGCAGAATTTCTTGACCACGCACACGTTTAGAATTCACACGTATTTGTCCACCCCGACATAATTTATAAAATTCACGCTGGGGCATAGATGGATACATACGCAAAAACCAACGCAACAAACGCACCCCATCATCAACTTTTGAAACAGAAACAAAATCCGCCATACTGAACCCCGCCTTGGCAAAATCATAAAATATTATTCACCATAGATTATCTGAACAGAATTTGTGCCATTTACGCCAACACAGTTACCCGTTGCACCACCACTTTTGCCTTCGGATTCAATGTATCCAACGGAATCGGACCACGCCTTGGCCAACAAAGATTCACATTCCGAACGATCCAACCCATTAATACCAACAATAAATTGACGTGGATTTGATGGATTAACCGACAATTCATACGTTCCGCCATACGGATGCTGCTGCGACATACCAATCGCCGCAAAAACAGTTTTACCATCCATATTTGAAAAATCATCATATTCGCTATGTAAATTACGAACCATCGTGACCATTTGCACAACTTCATCGTTTATCGCAGTCAATTTTTGCGTACGCATAGCCGCCGAAATCATCCCAATTGCCCCGACTGTAATGACCCCCATAATGGCCAAAACACCCAACATTTCAATCATAGAACGTCCTGATTCATGTGTCATATCAAACCTCCGTTTGGTATTATTTGCTATTTAATATTTGTTATTATATCATAACGATTATGAATTTTCAATTTTCAGATTTAATCGCAAACGCACCTGCCGCCCCCGGCATCTACAAAATGTACGATGCGGACGGCAACCTGCTTTACGTGGGCAAAGCCAAAAATTTATCCAACCGCCTGCGCCAATATACAGACATATCAAAATTGGAATTACATAAACAGGTAATGCGTTCCTTGGTCACCGGCGTAAAATGGGAAACGGTCGCCACCGAATCGGATGCACTGTTGCGTGAACAAGAATTGATTAAGACCGAAAAACCCAAATACAACATCATGTTAACGGATGGGAAAATGTACCCTATGTTGGCATTAACGGCGGGCGAATTTCCACGCCTGTTAAAATTCCGTGGAAAAATATCCCAGCGTCGGGATGTATACGGCCCATATCCATCCGTTTCTGCATTAAACGAAACAATTAAGACAATTCAACGTGTATGCCAGATACGAACATGCACCGACACGCAAATGCGCAATCGTTCACGCCCATGCCTGTTACATCAAATTGGCCGTTGTTGCGCACCGTGTTGTTACCCAGACACAGAAAAATACACAGAAAACGTGCGTACAGCACGAAAAATACTAACCGGGGACAGTGCACCAATAATCGCAGATTTAACCAAACAAATGAACCGATATGTCACCAACATGGATTTTGAATCGGCGGCAATTACACGCGACAAAATTGCCGCATTAACCCACACTTCAAACCGTGGTATACGGCGCAAATCAACGTATACACCAAATTTAGACTGGAATAAAAACGTATCTGAATTGGAAAAATGGTTGGGAATAAAAATTTCATTGGTGGGCGTATTTGACAATTCACACCTGTTCGGACAGCAGCCCGTCGGTGCCATGATAACTTTTGGTCACAACGGGTTTGAAAAATCGGGGTACAGACATTTTAAACTGCACGACAAAACACGTGCCGGCAACGACATTGCCATGATGTCCGAATTCGTGCGCCGTGCAACAGAACGTGGGCCAAAATTGGATCTGATAATCGTTGACGGTGGCCCCGCCCAATGGCGCATTGCCAACCGTGCGGCCGGCGCAATCCCCGTAATGGGCGTCACCAAAGGCGTTGTGCGTGACGGCGACGAACACTTTATATTACCCGACGGCACAGAATATCACGACCTGCCCAAAGACAGCCCACTGTTTTTAATGCTGCGCACCGTACGTGACGAAGCACACAGATTTGTAATCACATATCATCGCAACATCCGCTCTAAACAGATGACCGCATCTGTCTTGGACGAAATTGATGGCATCGGCCCAACACGCAAACGTGCATTACTGCAACACTTTGGTTCTGTACGTGCAATAATGGACGCAGATATAAATGCATTAAAGCACGTACCCGGATTGGGCAAAAATGCCGCAGAAAAAATATATGCCCATTTTCATTCCGAAATGATATAATTTAATCAGAATTAAAAAAAGGAGAACCCATGAAATTCTTTGTAAACTTTTTATCGGCATTTCGCATTACGGCCGCTTTTGCGATTATCCCCACACTGATGTTCCAATTACCATGGACCACATTTATATTATTTGTATTGGCGGCCATATCGGATTGGTTTGATGGATACTTGGCCCGCAAATACAATGTATGCAGTAAAATTGGTGGCGTCATGGATCACATCGGCGACAAATTATTGGTGGTCAACACAATGATTATGTTGGCGACACTAATGCCATCATGGCTGACGATTGTCCCCATAATTATAATGATTTCACGTGAATTGTATATATCCGGCCTGCGTGAATTCTTGGGCACACAAAAGATAGAAATGCCTGTACCCAAAGCACGCTTTTCCATGGGCAAAATCAAGACCACATTACAAATGATTGCAATTTCTGCACTGCTGTTATTATTTGCAGTCGCAACATTAATCACCCCAACATCTGACAGCCGCCTATTAATGTTTGCAATCTATGTTTTACCTGCAATCGGCATATATGGATTATGGCTGGCATTGGTTGCATCTGTTTGGTCTGCAACCCAATACACAACGACATTCATAAAACACATGAAAACATTAAAGTAAAAACGCTGTATACGCATAAAAACCGGCATTTCGCCGGTTTTATATTTTTATCAGAACCAACCCTTTTTCTCTGATTTTGTCCCTGCAAATTCATTCAACAGTTTCTTTTGTTTGTCTGTTAATTTTGTTGGGATTTTAATTGCAACATCGATATACAAATCACCGAATGCACCCGCCCGTCTGACCGACGGCATACCATGTCCCCGCACACGCAGTTTTTCACCAACCTGGGTCCCGGCCGGAACTTTTACATCCAACTTTTTATCATCGATTGTTTCAATTTCTATTTCACCACCCAACGCCAATGTTGTAAAAGGCACATCAACACGCATTATCAAATCACTGCCACGACGTTCAAATCTTTTATCGGGCCGCACATGCACATCGACATAAAAATCCCCCGCTGGCCCACCATTGGCGCCGGCTTCACCCTGACCGGCCAAACGCAATCGTGCGCCATCTTCGATACCCGCCGGTATTTTTACCTCTAACGTACGTTGTTTATTTACAGTACCCGAACCGTCACACTCTTTACATTTTTTTGAAATCTTACGTCCCAAACCATTACACTCTGGACAAGGTGTCTCCATCGCAAAGAACCCCTGCCGGGATTGGACGAACCCACTGCCCCCGCATCGTGAACACATGGGCGCCGGCCGACCATCATCTGTACCATGTCCATGACATTTTTCACATGTCACATTACTGGAAAATTTAACCGTATGTGTTTTACCAAAGAACGCATCTTTTAAATCAATTACGACTTCATCCAACAAATCACGTCCACCACGCTGTGGCGCACCACGTCCCGGGCCGCCACCGCCAAAGTCACCAAATCCAAATCCACGCATGGCTTCTCTTAAAATATCTTCCATGCCGCCACCGCCGCCCATATTGAAATGGAATGCCCCATTTCCAAATGGATTTCCGCCGAATCCCGCACCGGCACCATTACCCCCGGCGAATGCCGCATCCCCAAAACGATCATATGCGGCACGTTTTTGCGGGTCTTTCAAGATATCAAATGCATTATTAACTTCTTTAAATTTTTCTTCTGCATCTTTATTATCTGGATTTCTATCGGGATGATACTTCATCACCAATTTATGATATGCTTTTTTAATATCTGCATCGGACGCATCACGTGCGACCCCCAATACTTCATACGGATTTTTATTCATTTTTATCTTCCATAAATTTAACAGCTTAATTGATATATAAATATACCCCACAAAAAATTCAACCCCAAAATATCAATTAGGCGGAAATTCTTTGCACTTGCCAAAATTTCAAAAATGTTTTAATAATAGAACATTATGACAGAGAAAAAGACACAAACATATGACGCATCCGACATCCAAGTTTTAGAAGGCTTGGAACCTGTCCGTTTGCGTCCGGGCATGTACATTGGTGGCACAGACGAGAAGGCATGGCATCACCTGCCAATTGAAATTATGGACAATTCAATTGACGAAGCGGTTGCCGGCTTTGCCAAGAAGATAACCGTACGTTTAATTGATTCTAAAACGATTGAGATTACCGACGACGGCCGTGGAATTCCGGTTGACGAACATCCAAAGTACCCCGGCAAATCTGCATTAGAGGTCATTTTAACCACCCTGCATTCGGGCGGCAAATTTAATAACAATGTTTATAAGACCAGTGGTGGTCTGCACGGTGTTGGTTCTGCGGTTGTAAACGCATTATCATCCGAAATGATTGTTGACATTGCCCGTGATGGATATAATTGGCACCAAACATTTTCACGTGGCATAACCACATCACCGATGACACGTGGCGACGCAACAAAATCCCACGGCACAAAAATACGTTTTACCATTGACGACGAAATATTCGGCGCCAACGCCACCTTTAAGCCGGTAAAAATATATCGCATGGCCCGTGCCAAAGCGTTTTTATCCCGTGGCGTAAAAATTGATTGGCATTGCAATCCCGAATTATTAACCGAAGACATGAATATTCCGGCCACAACAACATTCTATTATCCAAATGGTGTTGCGGACTTTCTGGCGGAAAAAACGGATGCCAAGCCACGCATTCTGCCCCGTATTTTCAGTGGCAGTGTTGAATTCCCAGATGATTGCGGCCGGGTTGAGTGGGCATTAACATTCTTAACCGATGAAAACGGTGCGGCATCTGACGATGGATTTTTCTCGTCTTACTGCAACACGATTGCGACAATTGACGGTGGCACACATGAAACAGGCTTTAAATCCGCAATTACCAAAGGTATCAAAGCATATGGCGACAAAGTAAATAATAAATCCGCCGCCACTATTATTGGTGAAGACGTTTTTGATTCGGTTGCGGCAATTGTATCTGTATTCTATAAAACACCACAGTTTTTGGGTCAAACCAAGGAAAAGTTATCAAATCCCGAAATTGCACGCTATACGGAAAATGCATTACGTGATCCATGGGAAATGTTTTTGGCATCGGACCCCAAGACGGCAAATGCATTATTGGAATTTGTAATCAATTTGGCCAATGCCCGCATTAAAACCAAGGCGGTCAAAGACGTCGCCCGCAAAACCCCAACAAAAAGAATTCGTATGCCGGCCAAGTTGGCAGACTGTTCCAAACACGGTATCGCAGGCACAGAACTGTTCATCGTCGAAGGTGAATCGGCGGGTGGCACGGCCAAGCAGGCACGTGATCGTGCAACCCAGGCAATAATGCCCCTGCGTGGAAAAGTTTTAAATGTAATTTCCAATTCTGACGAACGCTTTGGCGCAAACAAAGAATTGAATGATTTGATTGACATTATTGGTGCCGGCACTGCCAAAGATTGGAACGACGACAAATTGCGTTATGAAAAAATCATTATCATGACCGATGCCGACGTCGACGGCAGCCATATTGCATCATTGTTGATGGCATTCTTTTATCAATTCATGCCACAATTAATATATGGCGGCCACTTGTATTTGTCATGTCCACCATTGTATAAATTAACCTGTGGCACGGAATCTATTTACGTTGACACGGATGAAGAGTTAGAAAATCTGAAGGCAACAAAATACAAAAACAAACGTGTTGAAATATCACGATTCAAAGGTTTGGGCGAAATGATGCCAAATCAGTTAAAAGAAACCACCATGTCCCCCAAGACCCGCCGCTTGATACGTGTTGAATTACCACCGCGCACCGAAGAAGGCGCCGAAGACACAGAAAAAACACGTACAATTGTTTCGGAATTAATGGGCAAAAAACCCGAATTTCGTTTTAAATTCATAACGGAACACGCCCAATTTGTAAAAGATTT
>JAFXGD010000065.1 GCA_017513285.1 Alphaproteobacteria bacterium | reverse complement strand
TGATGTTCAAAGAATGCTTTTTAGGGTGCAACCTGAAATGTATGCGGGGGACAAGAAGTTATTTGATTTCCCTGTGAACAGACGAAATGTGTACTACCCACGTGGAAGTAACCTGTCGGTTCTTTATACCTTGGGTGATTCTATTTTGAGTTTGAACGAGGTGTATGATAGGTATAAAAGTGCGCTGGTGTGGTGTCGTTTTACGTGCAAGCATAGTAAGTTGCGGTAATCCAGTAAATAAAAGTAAAATTATATATCTTGATTTTGATAAAAAATGGGCGTATGATAACAAACATGAATTTGTTTAAATGTTTCTTTACAACAACAACTACAACCCCCGCGGGGGTGTGAATTCTGTTGCGGTATGCCGCGTAAATTTTTATAATCAATCAGTTAAATAAATAACAAATATATAAAATATAAGGATTAAATATGTCTTATCCAATTGAAACGATTCGTCATTCGTTGGCACACGTTATGGCGGCGGCGGTTAAAAAGTTACACCCAGATGTGAAATTCGCAGGGGGACCCGCAATTGAAAATGGGTTCTATTATGACTTTGATACCGAATATCGTTTTTCCGAAAGTGATTTTGAAAAAATTGAAAAAGAAATGCGGGAATTGATTAAATCAAATGGGCGTTTCGAACAACGTAATGTGACGTTGGATGAAGCCAAAGAAATATTCGCAGCACAACCATATAAAATGGAATGGTTAAACGAATACGATGCGGCAGGCGAAGCATTGTCTATCTATACCTTCCGTGATTTTGTCGATTTGTGCCGTGGGCCACATGTGGAATCATCCAAAGATTTGCCACGTGATGCATTCAAAGTGCGTACGGTTGCCGGTGCATACTGGAAAGGCGATTCGAAAAATAAAATGTTACAGCGTATTTATGTCGACGCATTTGCCAGCAAAGAAGAGTTAGAACAATTCTTGAAAATGCAAGAAGAGGCCGCTGCGCGCGACAACAGAAAATTGGGTAAAGAAATGGATTTGTTCCATTTTGAACCAGAATATGCGCCGGGGGCAGTGTTTTGGCATGACAAAGGATTTAAAGTTTATCGTCGATTAATCGAATATGTGCGCCATCGTCAAGAATTGGCCGGTTATCAAGAAATTTCTACGCCGGCGGTTATGGACAGATGTCTGTGGGAACGTTCGGGACATTGGGCAAAATATGGGGAACATAACTATTCCGGTAAAACCCAAGATGGTAAAGTGTTCTGTATTAAACCTATGTCTTGCCCGGGGGGGATGTTGGTGTTTGGACACGGATTGCGTTCGTATAAGGATTTGCCACTGTATATGGCAGAATTTGGTAAAGTTCATCGATATGAAGCGGCCGGCGGTTTGTCGGGATTGATGCGTGTGCGTGAATTTACCCAAGACGATGCGCATATATTCTGTACCGAAGAGCAGTTGGAAGAAGAGGTCGTCAAAATATTGAAGTTTATCAAAGATATTTACGGAAAATTTGGATTTGATAACATTACCATGAAATTGGCAACCAGAAAAGAATCTGAATTCCGAATCGGGTCAGATGAAATTTGGGATAAAGCAGAAGGCGCTTTAAAGCATGCATTGGATGCAAATGGTATCGAATATGAAATCGCAGAAGGTGATGCGGCGTTCTATGGCCCAAAGATTGATAATTATCTGAAAGATTCTATGGGACGTGTATGGCAATGCGGTACGGTTCAGTTGGATATGAATTTGCCAGAACGATTCGATTTGTCATATGTCGGTGAAGATGGTGAAAAACATCGCCCAATTATGCTGCACCGTGCAATGTTGGGATCAATTGAACGCTTTATGGGCATTCTGTTGGAATCAACCGGTGGTAATTTGCCATTGTGGTTGGCGCCGGAACCCGTTGTTGTGACGCCTATTTCACAAAAGCATGCAGATTATGCAAATGAAGTTGTCGATGCGTTGCGGGCAGTGGGCGTAAATGCACGTGCGGATTTGCGTGATGAAAAAGTAAATTACAAAATCCGTGAATTGTCTGTGGCGAAAACGCCAATTATCGCCGTTGTTGGTGAAAAAGAAATGGCGGACAAAAATGTCACTTTGCGTCGGTTGGGTGAAGAAAAACAGGAAACTGTGCCATTGGCAGATTTCATCGCAATGATGCAAAATGCAATTAAAATGCCATTGTAAAAAATATATGTGGGGTGGGAAAACCGCCCCATATTTCAAGAAAGGGGAAATTATATGAAAAAAATATTGTTGGTATGTGCGCTGGTTGCGTTGCCAATGGTTGTCAGTGGTTGCGCAAAAAAATGTGAAGTCGAACCAATCGTTGCAGAAAATCACAAATTGATTGTGCCACCAAACTTTGGCAATATGCCCAAATAATTTTTTGCCGATAACGTTTTGTTATCGGTATTTTTTATGATATAATGTGTCTGACAAAATATGGGAGAATGCATCATGAATGATGATAACAACTTAGATTTATTAGATTTAGATGACAGTGATTCTATGGATACGTTGCCGGATGCAACGCCGTTTGCGTCGCCACGACCAAAGAAACCTTGGTTGTTGTTGGGCGTTGGGGTGTTGGCGGTTGTTCTGTCCAGTTATATTATCATTCGTGTGATTGGGGACGAACCTTCTTCGGCGGTAGAGGTGGATTTAGATGCGCCTGTGGCCGTTGGTGGTGATGTTGCGGCGCCGGTTGATATGAATGTGATGCCACCCGTGGCCCCGGCACAGGTCGTACCAGAAAAGGTAACGGTTCAACCGGCGGCACCAAAGCCCGTGGCAGAGGTTGCAACGCCACAGTCGACAGTGGGTGTGCCTGTGCGTGTTGTAGAAGAAAGAAAAGAAGTTGTCTTTAAACCTGCGGCAGAACCAGTCAAGGCAGAACCTGTGAAAACGGTTACAAAGCCTGTGGCAAAGCCGGCGGCAAAAAAAGCAGCGACCAAACCTGCGGCAAAGCCTGTGACAAAATCTGCAGATAAACCGGTTGCAGGTGCATGGTATGTGCAATTTGGTTCGTATAGCAGTCGGGCCGCAGCCGAAAGCGCACAACGTCAAATTGCAAATGCACATAAAAGCTTGTTCGCAGATAAACAATTTGTTATCTTGGCGGCACAGTTGAAAGATGGCAAAACAACATACAGATTGCGTGTCGCATTCAAGACGGCCGCAGATGCAAATGGATTCTGCAGAAATGCAAAATCTGATGGTTTGGATTGCTATGTTGCGAAATAATATCAAAAGGGGCAGAAGATGAGATTAGGTTGGATGGAAATTGCTTTAATCGTTATGTTGGTGATTATTTTGTTCGGGCATAATAAAATACCGGGCATGATGAAGAATTTAGCCGATGGATTAAAGGTCTTTAAAAAAGAACTGAAATCATCCCCAAAGGCAGATGTTAAATCGGAAAAAGCAGTCAAACAAAAAAAGACTGTTAAAAAGACAGTGGCAAAAAAGAAATAATAAATCCCCGTTCGGGGATTTTTTTTGTATCCGAATAAAATGCAATAAAAAAATTCCCCAATTGGGGAACTTTTTTAAATTTTTCTGAAATGACATTATGCCATTTTGGCCGCTTTCTTTGCCAAGCGTGAAATCTTGCGTGCTGCGCGTTTTTTTGGCATAACTTTGCCCGCAGATTTCATGATTTTGCTTTCTGCGTTGCGCAATGCGGTTGTAGCAGCCGCTTTATCGCCAGATTCGATTGCAACCAATGCCTTCTTGGTGGCGGTTTTTACCGCACTGCGACGGGCAGTGTTGATTGCGTTTTTCTTGGCCGAGACCAAAATTCTTTTTTCAGATGACTTATGATTCGCCACGTTATTTTCCTTTTATTTTTGTTTTGATTTTGATATTTTATAAAAAACAAACAGAAAATCAAGGAAAAATAACATGGAATATTTTATTGGAATTATTATTGCGTATTTTTTGGGGTCGGTACCAATGGGGTTAATATTGACCCGTATGGCGGGTAAAGGCGATTTGCGTAAAGTCGGCAGTGGAAATATCGGCGCAACAAATGTGATGCGTGTGGGCGGTTTGCGAATGGCGGGGTTGGTGTGGATTTTGGATATGGCCAAGGCTGTTGCCGCAGTGTTTATCGGTAAATATATTGCGGGTGACGCATTTGCCGCATGGTGTGGTTTGGCGGCAATTGTGGGCCATTGTTATCCAATATGGTTGCGATTCCGTGGCGGCAAGGGCATTTCGTCTTTGTTCGGGGTGTTGTTGGCAATCAGTCCGCTGTCATTTGCGGTCTGTGGGGTGGAATGGTTGTTGGTGGCGTTGGGAACGGGGATTTCGTCCGCCGGGGCAATGGTTGTGTTTTGCTTGATTCCAATTTTGGGGTTTGTAATTGGTGGCGGGGTTGGTTGGCCTTTCTTGGGAATTGGGTTATTGTGTATGTGGCGGCATCGTGAAAATATCCGTCGATTGGCGGGTGGGGCCGAATCAAAAATAGAATGGAAGTGGAAAAAATAAAGTTAATGGGGTAACCCATCCCTATTTGGTCTTTATTTTTTTGTCATTTTATGATATAATGCGTTCGATAAGAGGGGGCAAGTATGAAACGTTTCTGTTATTTTGTTGTATTATCATTGATTGCGACCGTGGCAAATGCGGCAGAAATGACCCCGGCACAAAATCGTGGTCGTGGCGGGCAGGTGTCACAAATGCGTTCTGCACCACGTGCAACAGCACCAAAATCGAGAGCAATTACAATAGGTACAAAATCAACAGATGCGACCGAATCCAGTACGACCGAATCCAGTGCGACCGTGGCGGTGGATAATGTAAAGCCGACTATAAAACCAACAGATACCCCCGAATATAAAGCACGTAAAGCGGCATGTTTGGATAATAATATTGGTATGGGGGATACTTTTGTGTGGGCGTCACGTTACAGCAATACGGACAGCTATGCCACAATGATAGAAGATATGGATGTGCCGGAAAATAATACTTGCTTTGTAAAAGTTACGTTGAAATCAAATGATGCGAAAATTGATATCGATGAATCAATGGCCCACAAATATTATGAATGGAACCGTGATATCACATGTGGCGGTTGGGTTGATCAAGAAAAAATGCGTAAATTAATCTTGGATGAAAAGAAGTCTGCACGTACATGGGGTACTGTGGCGGCCGCCGTTGGTGGTGCGGGTGTCGGTGTCGGCGCAATGGAATTGTTCGGTAATAAGTTGATTGGTCATGGCGTAGAAGGGCAAAAGTGGGCAAAGATGGCAGAGAAGAATGATGGTGATGCCTATGTCAAATTGTTGGTGACTATGTTTAGTGATGAAGATAGCAAGGGAAAGAAAAAGGCGGATGGTATTCAGGATGTTGACGATGCTTTAGAAAAATTGGCGATGTTGGCAATAAAGTGTAAAACCGCAACAGGCTCTGATAAAGCGATATGTGAGGATGACAGAGTGAAAGTGTTGCAGGCACGCTTCTGTGAAGTTGTAAAAGGGATAAAGACAAACAAATCTGGTTTTACTTTTTCTGGTGTGAAGGTTAATGGCGTTAAATATGAATGTAAGAATGATAAGGGGGGGCTTACACCGGCGGGGGACTGACCAAGAAAGGGTAGGTAATATATTTAAAATTTCAAAATCCCCGGTTGGGGATTTTTTTATGGTGATTTGACTTTATTTAATATGAATTTTTACATATTATATATGTATGTCTGATTTGTTTAATAAATTATTATTGTTGCGGGCGCCACGTGTGGGAATTATTAAATATAATGATTTGGTGGCACGCTTTGGGTCGGTGGCCGATGCGGCGGCATCTTTGAATGCAGATGTGAAGTTGCGTGATGCGGTTATGCGGGAAATGGATGCGGCGTACAGGTTAAATATCAAATATATATCCGATGATGATGCAATGTATCCCGAAACTTTGCGGGCGGTGCCAAATCATCCGCCGGTTATTTCGGTGCGGGGAAATGTGGATGCGCTGCGTCGTGAAATGGTGGCCATTGTGGGTACACGACATGCGACCGCAAATGGTATGGGGTTTATTGCCGATATCGCACATGGGTTGGCGGATAATGGAATGGTTGTGGTGTCGGGTATGGCAATCGGTACGGATACGGCCGCACATCGTGGGGCATTAAGGGCGGCCGGTGATGTGGTGACCGTTGCCGTTTTGGCCGGTGGGGCGGACTATATATGGCCAGTTGAAAACGAATCGCTGTATTGGGAAATTGTTGAACGGGGGGCGATTGTCAGTGAACGTCCCGTCGGATTCGTGCCAAATGCAAATGCCTTTGTGCCACGTAACAGGTGGATTGCCGGATTGGGAAATAAATTAATATTGGGTGAAGCGGATATAAAGTCCGGTTCAATGACAACCGCCCGATTCGCAATGGATTATAATCGTGAAATTTGGGCAATTCCGTCGCACCCCGCAGATTCCCGGGCAATGGGGCCGAATTCACTGATTCGGTCGGGGGCGGCACGGTTGTGTTTGGGGCTGGCTGATTTTGTTAAAATGGATGAAAAAAATCAAAGTCAGAAAAAAAATTTGAAAAAAAACGATTCGGATTCAGACGTTTTAGACGCAATTGGAACAATTCCTGTGTCAGAATCTGTATTGGCAGAAATTGTCAAAAAATCTGTTTCGGAAATAAAAAGCGTTTTGGTTGTTTTAGAATTGCAAGGATTGGTGCAAAAAACCGATGGTGGATACATCAGATTGTGATTCTGTTCATGTATATACAGTGTATATACAGTGTATATACAAAGCGCAGAAAACCGCCAAAAATACGAATCGTTGTCAAAAAATAAATGTTCATTTTTTGGTTAAGATTTACTTGTAAATCGAATTTAATCTTATAACTTATTGGATGTATCCAAACGAGAAAAAGGTAATCAAAAAAACACGAATTGGATTGGATTTCTGGGGACGGTGACGAATGTTCCGGGGAAGGAAAGAAGATTGAATTCAAAAAAACATTATATGAATTCGGGTCGATAAAAACGGGTTGGGTTCATAAATATAAATGTGGGTGCGAATCCACAGATATATAAACAAAAACATCATTAATCTGAAAAATAAATCAGAAAAATGACGTTTTCGTGGGGTGTTTTTTGCAACCTGAAATTTGTTATGACGGATGGTCGATTATAACAATAAATGGATGCATCGGGATATAAACGGGAAGGAAAGGAGAAAAGGCATGCAAACAGCGGTTAAAACACAAATGACAAACTTGGAAAATATCAAGGGGGCCATTGCCGCAAAAATTGATGCTGCTGCTTTTACTTCTTGGATTGCACCTTTGAATTTTGATGTTGCAGATGGCGTTCTGGTTTTGGGGGCGCAGAATCAATTCTCGGCAGACTTTATCAACAGTGTTTATCGTAATACTTTGGTGGCGGTGGCCGCAGAATTTGGTTTGGAATTGAATATCGTGGTTCGTAATGCGTCCGCACGTGCAGCGGCACCGGTCGCAAACGACAATAATGCCCAGGCTTTTGCACCTGTTGCAGTTGCGGCACCGGTTGCAGCAACAGCCACAGTTGCATTTGATACATTTGTTGCAACAGATGATAATTTATTCGTGGTATCGGCATGCAAAAAATTGGCGGCGGGGTTGGTTCCTTTCTCCCCGCTGTTCATTTATGGTGTGTCCGGTTGCGGTAAGTCTTTGTTGGCGGAATGTGTCGCAGGTGCATCACAGGGCCGTGTCGTTAAAATGAGTGGTACACAATTCGTTTCCGAATTCACACGTTCTTTGAAAGAACACAATGTGTTTGCATTCAAAGATTTTTGTCGTAATTGTGATACTTTCATTTTGGACGATGTTCAGAATTTGGCCGGTAAAAAAGCATCGACCGAAGAATTGTTGCAGTTGGTTGTAGATTTGCGCAGCGCAGGTAAGAATGTTTTGTTGACATCCGATGTTGCCCCCAGTGCTTTGACAGGTTTCGACAGACGGGCCCAGTCTTTGTTGGCGTCTGGTTTGGTCGCAGATGTGCGTGCGCCAAATGCACATGTTAAGACAGTTATGTTGACACGTGCAGGTGTTAAATCAGATGTCGCAAATGCAATCGCAAAATCAATCGAAAACGATGGTCACTTAATCGCAGGTGTCGCAACAAAAATCAAAGCGTATGCAGAATTGATGGGTGCAGATGTTAATATGGAAATTGCACAACGTTTGTTGGCAGATACATTGCAAAGCGCAAAAACACCAATGGCAATGGTGCGTGATATGTGTGAAAAATTGGGCGTGTCATATGATGCAGTTTGTGGGTCGGGTCGCAGCCGTAACTTGGTCTTGGCACGTCAAATCATGATGGTTGTGTTAAAAGGTGCAACATCTTTGTCTTTGGCAGAAATTGGAAACTTTGTTGGCGGTCGTGACCATGCAACAGTATTGTATGCAATCAAACAAATCGAAAAACAAAAAGCATCTGATTTGGTATTGGCGGCACAAATTCAACAGTTAATCGCAGAATGCAAATAATAAAATGACATGTGAAAAAATAAAAACCCCATTTGTGGGATTTTTATTTTTTTGTGTTTGTTAAAATTTAATTGCGACGTTGTTCGTATTCTTCTTGCTCTTCAATAGTCATGGTTGCCAAAGGACGGGCAATCATGCGTTGCAGACCAATTTCGTCGCCGGAAACAACACTGAATCCAAATGTGCCGTTGGCGATTCGGTCCAAGGCCGCATCTATTTTTTGTAACAGTTTGTTGTTGCGTTCGGACATGCGTAAATCCATGGTGATATCTTGGTTATATGTTGCGTTGTCCGATTCGTCGCCGGCGCCGGCCGCATTGGTTTTGTCCGCCAAGCGGACGGCACTTAATACTTCGTCACGTTCGCTTAACAGTTCTTCACGTTGGGTGTTCAAAATGCGATAAAAATACGCCAAGTGCATCGGGCACATGTATGGCTCTGACTTCTTGGGGGTGTATTTTGCCGGTATCTCTAATGTTTTATAATCTTTGGTGGCCATTGTTTAACCTTTTAATTCTTCTATCCATGCCAACAGTGTTTCTTCATCCATAACACCAGTGCGTGCTTCGACCAATTCGCCATCTTTGAATGCCAGAATGCTGGGGATGCTGCGAATGCCATATTTTGCAGGTGTGCGACGATTCGTTTCATCAATTTCAAATTTTACAAATTTTGCATCCGATGTCCGGTCCGATGCCGATTCAAATATTGGACCAAACATACGACATGGACCGCACCATGATGCCCAGAAATCAACCAATGTGATGCCAGATGATATCATGTCGGAAATAGTTGCGTCGTTCGCATGTTGTATTGCCATTTTTTTCTCCTTTCTGTTATTGATATTTGGCGGAATTGTATTATAATCACGCCAAAATGCAAGAGAAAACACAAGTGAATAAAATCATATACTTAGATGCCGCCGCAACGTATCAAAAATCAGATGCCGTTATACAGAAAATGGCGGACTTTTTGCATAACGATTATGCAAATGCAGGGCGGGGCGTGTGTGAACGGGCCGTTAAAGTAGATGATATGATTGCACAGGCACGTCGGGATGTCGCAAAATTTATTGGCGCAACGGACAGACAGGTTGTCTTTGTTAATGGTACAACGGATGCAATGAATATGATTGCCCAGATGCTAAAACAAAAAAATGTGCGCACGGTGGCAGTGTCGGATTTGGATCATCACAGTGCCAGATTGCCTGTTGAAAATATCGGGGCCATGGTCGTCGTATGCCCGTTGGATGATAAATATAATATCGATGTGGAAAATATTCCAAATGCAGATGTGTTGCTGATTACTGCAATGTCAAATGTGATTGGTGTGCCACAAGATGTCCGGGCAATTATATCCAATGCGAAAAAACAGAACCCGGATGTTATAACTGTGGTCGATGCCGCACAATATGTCGTGCATAATCAGATTGATGTGACAGAATGGGGATGTGATTTCTTGTGTTGGTCGGGACATAAAATTGGCGCAGATACAGGTGTTGGCGTTATGTTTATAAAAAATCCCGATGATTTTAATCCCGTTGAATTTGGTGGTGGAATGGTGTTACGGGTGGATGAAAATAGTTCTGTGTGGAATACGGCGCCAGATAAATTTGAAGCCGGAACATTGCCGTTAACACAGATTATTGGATTGCCTGTGGCAATTGATGCGTTGAAAAAAAACAGACCTGATCATAATCTGATTAAATATATGTATGCGGAACTGTCAAAAATTGATGGAGTGCGAATCATTACGCAGCCAGATGCAGCAATGGTCAGCTTTGTTGTCGATGGAATGCATGCGTTGGATTTTGGTGCGTTGGTTGGGGTGCGTGGTTTGTGTGTCCGTGTGGGAAATATGTGTGCGTCTTGGATTTGTAAAAAATTAGGAATTGATGGATGTGTGCGTATCTCAATTGGGGGATATAATACAATGGCAGATGCGCAGGCGGCAATTCAGATTATAAAAGATGTTATAAAATGATGGCGAAAAAAGACGATATTATTAAAGCATTAAAAACAGTCTATGACCCAGAAATACCGGTGAATGTGTGGGATATGGGATTGATTTATGATATAAATATCGGGGCGGATGAAATTGTGTTACAGATGACTTTTACCAGTCCAACATGCCCCATGATGGAAGAATTAATGCAACAAGTGAGGGAAGCAGCGCAAAGTGTATCAAATGGCGTGCCGGTGCGTGTTGATTTGGTGTGGGACCCGCCGTGGGATTTGTCACGCATGTCCGATGCCGCCAGGATAGAATTGGATTTAACAAATCAGGGATGGTGATGCCGTGACGTATGCAGAAATGAAACGTATGTTAAGTATGACAGATGATGCAGTAATGCGATTGGAAATGGTGATGGATTTTGGTGCGCATCTGCCATTGCCACCAGATGGCGCCGTATGTCATGAAATCACGGGGTGTGCTTCACAGGTGCATATTTGTGTCGATGGAAATAAATTATATGGTCGGGCATCGTCGGCGTTGGTGCGTGGGATTGTTGCAATACTGATTGCGATGGTCGATGGCGTGGAACCAAATCAGATTAAAAATATGGATATTGATGCAGAATTTAAATCATTGAATTTAAATTTGGGGGCGGGGCGATTAAATGGTTTGGATTCTGTGATTCGTTTTTTACAGAATTTATGATAAAATGCATACTGCACAGGGGGAGATATGCAAGACGAAGAAAAAATGTTTCAAATTGGTATATGGTCGTTGGGTGCTGTGTTGTTGGCGACCGTTATGTTACAGGTTGGATTTCGTACGCAAAATCGTCAAATAAATCGTGTAAATCGGGAAATTGTAAAAACGCAACAGCAAATCGCAGTGGCCGAAGCAGGGTTCGCATCATATGTGCGGCCGGAAATTTTGCGTAATTTGGTCACCAGTATTGAACCAAAATCAGAAACAATCAGCTTTAATAAAGCAATTGATGTGCATAATTTGCCAGTAAAAGAGATGCAGTAATGTTTGAAGTCGGAAAAGATATTTTTAAGCATGGATTTATGGGCGCACGTGGTGATGGTGTTGCACGTAAAAGACTGTGGGTGATGTACAGTGTGTTCTTTTGTGCATTTGCATTGTTCGTGGGACGTACGTTGCAATTGGGAATCCAAGGTACAGATCGTTCCAGATTGGCCGGCGTTGATGATGAATGGGTGGTACAACGTGCAGATATTGTCGACAGAAATGGCGACATTTTGGCAAAAAATGTCGAATCGGGACATATTATTTTGCGAAATCGGGCGGTGCGGGAACAAGATAGGGATGCGGTTGCACAGACTATCCATAAAGCGTTGCCATATGAATATTCTTTGTCAGATGCAATTGCGTTGGTCAATTCTTCACGACGATTTATTCGGTTGAAAAAATATGCCAGTGATGCACAACGACAAATTATACAAGCCGCCAGATTGGAAGGGTTGGAAATAGAAAAAGTTCAAACCAGAAAATACCCAAAACGCAGGTTGTTTTCACATATCGTCGGATTTGTTGGTGAAGATGGACGTGGATTGGAAGGTGCGGAAAGAACCTATAATGATTATTTGCAAGAAAATAAAGATCCATTAAGGTTGTCGGTCGATTCGCGTATCCAAGCGGTGTTTTATGAACAACTGTCTTTTGCAATGCAGAAGTATCAAACCAAAGCGGCGATGGGAATGTTGATGAATTCCAGAACGGGTGAAATTATTGCAATGGTGTCTTTGCCCGATTTTGACCCGGAAAACCTGCGTGCAGATCCGGTGGCGAATCGTTTGTTTAAGCCGATGCGTAATGTCTATGATATGGGGTCGGTGTTTAAAGTCTTTAATACCGCATTGGCATTCGAAAATGGAATTGATAAAGAATACTATGTAAAAGAACCGTTTAAAATCCCAGATAAGTTTGGGCGGACGGCCGCAAAAATTTCAGATATTCGCAGCTTTAAACCGCCACGGCCAAATTTAACAGTCGAAGAAATTATGGTGCATTCTTGTAATGTGGGCAGTGCGCAAATCGCATTGGATTTGCCAGATGATGCACAGAAAGAATTCTTTGAAAGACTGCATATGGATGGGCCTTTGGATTTAGAATTTGGCCGTACAGAACGGACACTGTTGCCAAAAAAATGGGGGCCGGTTGAACGGGCGACTGTTGCATTTGGACATGGTATTTCGGTGACGCCTATGCATTTATTGTTGGCAATGAATGCGGTGACAAATGGTGGAATTTATATTTATCCAACTTTGCAGAAACGTAATGTCGGCATCGTCAAAGGCGAACGGGTGTTGGCGGATGAAATATCTGCAAAAATCAGACCTATTATGCTGCGGGTTGCCGAAGAGACCAGTGGTAAGCAGGCACGTGTGTCCGGGATACAAATCGGTGGTAAAACCGCCACAGCCGAAAAATATATCAATGGTAAAATTGACCGTAAACGTAATGTGACCGCATTCGCAGGAATATTCCCTGTGCATGCACCACAATATACTATATTGGTTGTGTTGGATGAACCGCATGCCACAGAAGAATCTTGGGGATGGCGCACGGCAGCGTGGAATGCAGTGCCAACAACAGGTAAAATTTTGGACAGTATACTGCCATTGCTATTTGAATAATTTTCGATTATAATATACTTGATAATAAAAAAAAGAGTATATAGCGTGAGAAAAATAGTGGAAAAATCCATGCTGGGTAAAGCATGGGTGGCGGTGCGTAGTGATGATGATGGTGGGGATTTGTTGGCAAATATCTTGGCGGCACGTGGTGTTGTCACAGATGCAGAAAAAGAAAAGTTTTTAAACCCCAGTATCAAAGAATATATGCCCGACCCATCCGTTTTAACCGATATGGATGTGGCGGCAAAAATTATCGCAGATGCAATCGTGGAACGTCAAAAGATTGCTATCTATGGTGATTATGATGTTGATGGAATTACTTCGACTGCCGTATTTGTGAAATATTTGCGGGCTTTGGATGTGGATGTGGTGTGGCATTTGCCAACCCGTGAAGGTGAAGGATATGGATTAAATAATGCCGCTGTGTCCGAAATCGCCAATGATAATGTAAAATTAATGATAACCGTTGATTGTGGTATCAGTGGTGTGGCAGAAGTCGAATTCGCCAAACAGTGCGGTATGCGTGTCGTCGTGACCGATCATCATTCCCCAGACAGTGTGGTGCCAAATGCAGATGCGGTTGTAAATCCAAAACGCAGCGATGATACATCGGGATTGAATTATTTGGCCGGTGTTGGGGTTGCTTTTTTAACATTGGTGGCGGTTAACCGGGAATTAAAATCACGTCATTTGAATGCAGATATGGCTCAACGTTTGGCGGATATTAATTTAATGAACTTTATGGATTTGGTCGCATTGGGAACGATATGTGACACTATGCCATTGGTGGGGTTAAATCGTGCATTTGTCGCAACGGGATTAAAGGTTATGGCATTGCGACAAAATTTGGGTATACGGGTATTGATGGACGTCGCAGGTATAAAACACCCGTCCGTATATGCCGCCGGATTTGCGTTGGGACCCCGATTAAATGCCGCAGGACGATTGGATTCTGCTGCGCCGGCGTTGGATTTGTTGTTGACCGATAATCCGTTAATTGCCCAAGATTTGGCCGCCAAATTGCATCAGATGAATCAGGAAAGAATCGATATTCAAAATGCAATTATGTTGCGTGCAATCGATATGGCGCAACATTGTTGCGAAACCGGACATTGCAGTCTGTTTGTATGTGGTGATAATTGGCACGGTGGTGTCATGGGAATTATCGCAGGACGATTGAAAGATAAATATAATTTGCCGGCATGTGTGGCAACCAAATCAGATGGTGTTATTAATGGGTCGGGACGGTCTGTGCCGGGGATTGATTTGGGCAAGATTATTCATGATGCGCTGGCGGCGGGTATCGTGACCGAAGGTGGTGGACATGCCGCTGCGGCGGGATTTTCGTTGGCCGAAGATAAAGAAGCGGAATTTTGTGCGTTCTTGGAACAGGCGGTAAAAGAACAATTAAACGGTGAAATGCCCGCCCAAGAAGTGATTGTTGATGCAATGTTGGATGCGGGGGCCGCAAACATGCGATTGATAAAACAGTTAGATGCACTGGAACCATTTGGTCAGGGTAATCCAGAACCGGTATTGGTGTTGCGTGGGGCGGTGTTGCGACATGCGACAATTATGGGGGGTGGGGCGCATCTGCGTGGTGTTGTTCAGACCAGTGCAGGTAATCAGTTGGCATTTGTTGGATTTAATTTAGTCGGAACGCCGGTTGGTAAATTTTTACTGGACGAAGAGAATACGAATACTAAAATAATGATGCTGGGGCGGTTGAAAGAAAATGAATATAATGGACGTGTCAGCGCACAGTTTTTCTTGGAAGATATAGCAATATAAAGAAATGATGAAACAAAAAATACAGGAATTTTTGACGTATGTAAAAAATGCAAAGCGCATTATAATTATGGGACATAAAAATCCAGATGGGGATTCTTTGTGCAGCGTTTTGGCATTGGCGCGATTGATTGAAAAGAATTTTGGGGTGGCGCCGGTTTGTGTGTATGATGGTAATTTGCCAGACAGTTTGGATAATGTGCCGTTGCGTACACGAATGAAATATTTTGAACGGGTTGATATGACAGAACCCTTTGATTTGGCAATTGTTATGGATTACGGTAATCCGGTGCATATCGGCGGGGGACGGGTGGCGGTTGATAATGCGCATATGGTGGTGGAAATTGACCATCATAAAAATGATGCGCCGATTGCAAAGTTGTGCTTGAACGATGATATGGCGGCGGCCACGGCGGTGATTGTGTATCAAATTATGCGTGAAGGTAATTTGGAATATGATATTCAAGTGGCACAATTGTTGGCATTGGCAATATTAACCGATACGGGGAACTTTAAATTTGCACGCAATGGTGATTCTTTGCGTATTATGGCCGATTTGGTGGATTTTGGTGTTAACATCAGACATTTAATTGAATTGATGAATAATAAACCACGTAAAGCAGTTTTGTTAGAGGCCAAAACAGTCGCAAATGCAGAGTTCTTTTATCGGGGGCGCTTGGTTATTGCGACTGTGCCGAAAAGTGATTATAAGTACCTGGATGGGCGTGGTGAAATGATATTAAGTTTGTTGGGGCAAATCCAAGGGGTGGAATATATTGTTTTATTGAAAGAGCAAAAGCCCGAACAAATTGGGTTGTCATTACGTGGCAGAAAAAAACCTGTAAACCATATTGCCGCCCAGTTGGGTGGTGGTGGTCATGAATTGGCCGCAGGTGCCGTTGTGCGGGATACGCTGGAAAATGTGCGTATGCGTGTTTTAGATTTATTCAAAGAGGAGTAAATAAATGAAAAAAATTATTGCGTTAATGGTGGTGTTCTTTGGATGGGGGACGGCATATGCGACGGTTGATAATAAATTGGTTGCGTCGGCGGAAAAATATCTGAATTCTGTGACGGGATTGACAGGTGGATTTGTTCAAACGGCAAATGGACGGTCAGAGCAGGGGACTTTTTCAATGCTGCGTCCCGGTCGGGTCAGGTTGGATTATGATAATATGCCGGTGCAATTAATCGCAGATGGTCAAGATTTGTATTTCTTTGATAAATCTTTGGACCAAATTACGACTGTACCGATTACCAGTACGCCTGCAGGTATCTTGATACGAAAAAATATTGATTTGCAAAATGCAGACATAAATGTAATTGAAACAAATGATTATGATAATGTTTTTGTAATACACATGAATTTGCGTGGCCAAGAAGGGTTGGGAAATATGGCAGTGACCTTTGATAAAAGCCCTGTACGTTTGAATTCTTGGACTGTGGTTGATGCAACGGGGGCAAAAACAGATGTTGTGTTTAATGGGTTAAAGGCAAAAAGTAAATTTGATAAAAACTATTTCCAAATTCAAAGACACAAAACAATCAGCACCAGTGGTGGTGATGATTATTATGATTAAAAATGTTCGGAATCAGTTGGGCGGAATTTTTAGTAATTGTATTGGTTGCAGTGTTGGTTGTCCCGGCACGTATGTGGCCGGATGTGGCACGCTTCATTGCACGGGTTGTTAATGCGGTACGTGCAATTATATGGCGAATTACAGATGCATCGGAAAATATTAAACAGCAAATTGATTTGGAAAAACCAATCGATGAATTAATTAAAACCACGACTGATGATGTGTTAAGTGAATTTTCATCGGTGTTACCAAAAAAAAATAAACCGTCATCACGGCGTAAAAAGAGTGCAAAGAAATGAAAAAGATGACTTTGTTGCAACATTTTTCTGAAATGCGGCGGCGGGTGCTGTGGGTGGTGCTGATTTTTTTATTGGCTTTTGTTGGTGGGTGGTATGTCGCACCGGCTGTGCAGGTGTTATTAACCCGGCCGTTGTTGGATGTGTGGGCGGATGGTGTGTTGCTGTATTCGGGTGTGACGGATGGTTTGATGATTCGGTTTTCTTTGGCGGCACTGGTTGCGATTGTTGTTGTTATACCGGCGGCGCTGTGGCATGTGTGGGCATTTGTGGCGCCGGGATTGCGTGATACAGAACGGCGGTTTATTTGGCCGGTGTTGGTGGCGTCGCCTGTGTTATTTATTCTGGGGGCGGCATTTGCATTTTATTTCTTGTTCCCGATGACGTTTAAATTTTTCTTGGAATTAAATCAAGGTTTGGATGTGCCGAATGTTTTGTTGCCGGTGGCACGTGATTATTTAACGTTCGCAATCGGAATGTTAAAGGTTTTTGGGGTGGCGTTTCAATTGCCTTTGTTGATGGTGCTGTTGAACCGAATCGGTGTGTTGCATAAAACACAGGCAATTAAAATGCGCAGATATGCCATTGTTGCAATAGTTGTTGTTGCTGCTGTCTTGACCCCACCAGATATCGTGTCACAGGTTTTGTTGGCGATTCCCATGTGGTTGTTGTTTGAAATCAGTATTTTATTCATGCGTCGTGACTGATTTTATGATATAATTTGCGTGTGAAAAGAATCTGGTTGGTTTTTGTCGGGGTGTTATGCACGCAAACTGCGTGTGATTTGCAACCAAAAATTATGTCGTTTCCAGATGATGTTGGTGAATTTATTTCTGCACGTTATCCCGCTTTGTTGGCCGATCCAAATGTTAATCCGGAAATATATGAATCTGCGGTGACAGATTATGGGGTGTTTGCGTCGCCCGATTTGTATGGAACAGATGTGGGTGATGACTATGTTATGTATGCATCTGTTGATGATTATGTCATTCCGCCCCAAGATACAGATACGCCGCATATGGCCGATGATAATGCGGGGGCAATAAAACCTGGGGATGCAGATGTATCCGAATCGGATGACGTGTTGGATATACCGACATATGGTGGTGGTTTTGTGCAATCCGTTGATGTGGCACGCACAGCAGAAAAAAATGTTCAGACGGACGATGTATTGCAGATAAAAAAACCGACGTCTGGTGTACGTGCGGGTGTGCGTGTGCCGATGAAGAATATTACAGTTGCGGCGGGCGATACATTGTATTCCGTGTCACGTAAGTATTCGGTTCCGGTAAATGATTTGGCGGTTATGAATAATTTGTCTGCGCCGTTTAATTTGACAATTGGACAAAAATTGCGTGTCCCAGATTTACAGGCAAAATCACAGCCACAGACAGCGGCGGTTGTGAAAAAAGACCAGAAATCCAGCGTACAGAAGAATTCAGCGCCAAGTGAAAAAGCGATGACAGAGGTTCCCGCCAATAAACCAGGGGTGCAAAAAGTTGTTAAGACAGAGCCAAAAAAGATTTCTTCAAATCCAAAGAAAAAGTTGCCAACAATTGCGGCACGTTCGTCGTCAAAGTTTGCATGGCCGGTTCGTGGAAATATCTTGTCGCATTATGGTGCAAAATCTAATGGGCTGTTTAATGATGGTATCAATATTGCCGCCGCACGTGGTAAAAATGTCTTGGCTGCGGAAAATGGTGTTGTCGCATATGCCGGTAATGAAGTAAAAGGTATGGGGAATTTGGTCATAATACAGCATTCGGGTGGTTGGATGACTGTGTATGCCCATATGGATTCGATGGTCGTGCGTCGTGGAATGCGTGTCACCGTTGGCCAGAAAATAGGCACGGTTGGCAAAACGGGCAAAGTAGATACGCCACAATTGCACTTTGAAATCAGAAAGGGTACAAAAGCGTATAACCCCGCAAATTATTTAAAAAAATAAAGGAGTAGGAAAATGTTACAAACTATGGTGCGTGTTTTTATTTTAATCTGTGCAATTGCAATGTTGATTGTTGCGTTTCGTGAATTTGATATTTATGACAATGTGTTGGAATTAATTAACTATATCGCAGATTGGTTTCATGATTTGTTGGACTATATCAGAAGTTATTTTTGATTTTGCACTAATCATATTGGTGGCGTCACAAATGTGGCGCCTTTTTTTTTATGAATATTGTCAAATCATATTTGCACATAAATTGTGATACTTTGTGCGTGTATGGATAAAGGAGAGATTAATGAAAAAAACAATATTCATATTATGTGTTGTGTTGTCGATTTTGTTGATTATGTGGATGGTTGGACGGCTTAGACGTGGTGGTAATGCCAAAGTCGGAGAATACATGGCATCAAATCGTGATACAGAAATTGTTATCTATGATATAGATGATTTAGAAGCAATGGCGGCGGAAATTATACCGCATGGCGCATTTGATTATATTCGTGGCGGTGCAGAGACGGAAAATACACTGCGACGTAATGTTGAATCGTTTGATGCGGTTGATATATATCCACGTGTTTTGACGGGGGTGGAACAGCCCGACACAACAACGTCTGTGTTGGGAACTGTGATTGCAATGCCGATTATTGCGGCGCCTGCAGCTGCGCATGGTTTGGCACATACGTCGGCCGAAGCAGGAACCGCACGTGGAGTTGCCGCCGCAAATACAATAATGAGTGTCAGTAACTATGCCAGTTCAACTTTGGAAGACATCGCCAAAGCAGGGGCGGGCGCACCACAGTGGTTTCAGTTATACTTAAGTAAAGATGATGATTTTAATCGTCAAATTGTAAAGAAAGCAGAAAAGTTAGGATATAAAGCAATTATATTGACCGTGGATGCGCCGGTCGGTGGAAATCGGGTGGCAGACAGCAGGAATAACTTTAAGTTTCCTTTGTCTTTGCCAAACGTGTCAAAAAAAACAATTAAAACCAAAGGGCATGGTGTTGGGGCGGTCTTTGCGGCGTCGCAAAATAAATTGACGCCATATGATGTTATGCGGGTCAAAGCCATGACGGATTTGCCGGTAATTGTCAAAGGTGTTCAACACCCAGATGATGCAGATGTTGCAATATGGGCGGGTGCAGATGCAATATGGGTGTCAAACCATGGTGGCAGACAATTAGATGGCGCACCGGCGTCCTTTGAGGTGTTGAAGCAAATTGCAGAACGTGTGGATAATCGGGTGCCAATCATATTCGACAGTGGTGTTCGTCGGGGACAGCATATCTTTAAAGCAATTGCCAGTGGGGCAGATGTGGTGGCAATTGGCAGACCAATTATATATGGGTTGGCATTGGGTGGTTGGCGTGGTGTGGAATCTGTGCTGGATTACCTGCAGATGGATTTACAGCGTGTTATGACATTGGCGGGAACGCAAAATATTGCAGAAATAAAAGATGTGTCTTTGCGCCCCAGGTGTGATTGTGTGCAGTGTGGTGGGATATAAAACTTGATTTTTAAATAAAAGCAGATATAATTATGCCCGCTGATTAAATAAAATTAGTTTTGGATGCGTAGCTCAGTTGGTAGAGCAACTGACTCTTAATCAGTGGGTCCAGGGTTCGAGTCCCTGCGCGTCCACCAATAAATATTCCGGTCATAATGGCCGGTTTTTTGTTTGTGAAAAATATGTATTTTTTCCCAGATTCCATGCGTATACAACAGGTATTCATACCTATATAAATATTCGGTTGGCATTGGTACAATTACAGTGTTGACATGAAACTTTTACATAAACAAAAACACAAAAGGAGAAGAAATGAAAAAGTTAGCAATTTCAACACTGGCGGTGCTGATGGCGTGTCCTGCGTTTGCAATGATAAATCATCCAGACCAAGGCAGCAGTTGGCAAATGTGGGGGTTGGACCCATATGTTGCTTTAAGAGGTGGTATGAGCTATACAAACTTAAATTATGATTTTAATGAAACAAAAGAGTCTATGACCGATTATGTATTCCAAGGTCGTGCAGCATTAGGTTTGGAAGTTTGTGATACTGTGCGTTCGGAAATCGAGTGGTCGTATTTTGGTAAAATGTCCGATTCGGAAAAATTTGGTTCTGTTGGCAGTGTTGATGTCGAAACCAAAATGCAGACTTTATTGTGGAACACTTTCTTGGAAATGGGATCGTATAAAATCGTTCGCCCATTCGCAGGTATCGGTGTTGGTATGGCATTTGCAGATGTTAAACGTAAAGGCGATGCCATCCCAAATCACAGTGAAGATTTTACCAGATTTGCTGCCCAGGGTTCTTTGGGTATGACATTTGATATGGAACGTTTCGCAGTTGATGTGGCGGCACGTTATACATATGTTGATGTCAATTCAGGACTGCATAATTTTGGCGGTGATATTGGTATCAGATTTATGTTCTGATGATAAAAAAATCCCCCGGATGGGGGATTTTTATGTGTAATAAATAACATCGGGTATTGGTCTTGTGATATAATAAAATCCCCAATTCGGGGATTTTATCGTTCAGGTTAAATTCGCCAGGGCCAACTTGTTTAAAAATCCTTCTTCTATGGCACTTAACAGTGAATTTATGCCTTCGTTATATTCATTGGTTTGCAGTTCTTCTAATAATGAAATAATGGTGGAACACATTTTTGTTAAATCATCTTGTATGATTTTACCGTTCAAGACGTCGGGTTTAAATACAGATTTGTCGTCGTTGGCCATAAAGTAATTTTCGGCAATGGAATCAACCCAATCGTCCAGATTTTCACTTAATCTGTCATACAGCATATGATCCGCATAGTTATCTGTTGACCAATGTTTGATTTTGCATGCGTATTTAAATGCAATTAATTGTTGTATTAGTTTGTACATGTTTCGTCCTTTGTTAAGTTGTTATGCGTGATAAAAATATCATAAATTTTACAGTGTTATAACAGGATTGAATTCTGCGCTGTACGCATGTTTTCCTGGGGTATAGGGAATCAAACCTGCGGTAAAATGTGGAAAATTAATGTAAAATATTTATGTAACCATATTGGTACAAAAAGGAGAACTTGATGAAAAATGTAATGAAAAAAAGTGTAATGCTGGCTTCTGTTTTGGGGGCGGCGGTTATGTTAAGTGGCTGTGCAATGGAATGCCCGACTAAACGTGGACCAAAAACAAAGCATGTAAAATATGCCCAGCCTGTTGAAATGGTGGAATCAGACACAATTGTTGTGTATCAGACATATGAAGATGCAGATGTGAATCATCTGTACGCAAAAATGTATACACACAGCAGCCGTGGCGGTGAATCAAAAATGGGACATATAAAATTCCGTGAAACAGCAAACGGTTTGAAAATGATGGTCGATTTAAAAGATATGCGTCCAGGTGTTGCATATACTGTGAAACTGTATCATTGTGGTACGTGTCATAATGATGCAAAATGTTGCAACAATGAACGGGCAATGGATGTAAAAATGCCTATGTTGCAAAGTGGGCCAAGTGGTCGATTGGATCAAACATATATGATTCAAGGCTTGAGTGCTGCACAATTAAATGGCGCAAATATCTATTTGGAACGTGACGGTGGATATAAAGCCGGATGGGGCAAATTAGAAAAATAGTTTGAATTATTGTTGTTTGTAACAGGTCCCGATTGTGGGGCCTGTTTATATTTGATATCAGGATTATTTTCTTGTATTCTGGTGTAAACGGATTTGTACATGAAAATAATTTGTTGGATTTTATTTTGCTTTGTTACACTGCATAATATTTGTGCGGCGGAATATTTTAATTATGATGTGTCGGGCGGACAACAGGTAATCGATAATGATATTGTTGTTTCAAACGGTGTTCTTATTGCACCAGAAAAATTAGAAGTGGCGGAATCTGTGCGTATAGACAATTATGGTACAATTGATTCTGATATATATGTGTGTGACCGATGTGAAGTCCAAATAACAAATTATGGTTCTGTATTGTCAGATTTTTATTTGGGTGTTGATGCAAACATTGTTCAAATTGTCACAGATAATGACAATATGAAACGAATCGATTTCAATGTGCCGTTTGATGTCGTTTTAAATGCAGATACAGAAATGGATTTGGCCAGTGTTGTCGATTTCGCAAATGCCGCTGATTCTGTATTTATAACAGATACCGTATTAAATATAAATTCTGTGCCAATTGATATTAATGGGGTGGTGCATTTTGATGCCGGTGTTGTTTTAAATGTTGGTGATTTGGATATTGTGGGCGATATGCTGATTTTAGATAACGTGACGGCAAATGCAAATCTGCGCTTTGTTGGGGTGGGAAATAATCCGATGTATGTCAGTCGTGGATACGTATCAAATGGTGGATTATATGTGCAACGTGTGCGTGAAACGGATTATACTAAAGTATTGGGTGGTCGTGTTGGTGACTATTTGAATTCTTTGCGTGGTGTGGATGGTGCCGACAGATTTATGTCCTTGTTGGATTCGGCCACCGATTTTAATGAAATTGATAATCTGATTGGTAAAACTGTGCGTTTAAATCCGCATATTTTGGTGAATAAATTGGCGACAGTGCATATGTTTGATGTGTTGGATAATGATATCACAAATAAAGGGGCGGGCCTGTCTTTGTTTGGCGTGATGGATTCGGATATGTTGACATTGGGTGTTGGTGCAGGATATGTGCATGATGTTCATAGTGGTTTTAGCTTAGGGGCAGATTTGCGTATCGCAAAAATGATGTATTCGTCTGATATAGATGAATTTGATGCCAATATGTATAGTGGACGGATAATGGCAAATTATAATTTGTATGAACAAATGTTTATCCACGGCGTGTTTGGCATGTGGTACACAGACCCAGATTTAGATATGGTGTTTTATAATGGTGATGTTGTGAATAATCCGGGGTTGTGGTCGGGTTATTTGACCACGGATGTTGGATATAAATTGACATGTGGGGATTATGGATATGTTGCGCCCATTGTTGGGTTGGATGCACACCTGTATAAAACGGCGGGATTTGAATTACATGAAATCTTTGGACGTGTTGGCGCAGAGTTTGGATATGTGTTTGAATCAAATGCGGTGGAATATCAATATGTTTTGCGTGCGTATCTGAATACTGATGTCGTGCCATCCGTTATGTGGCGGATTGGTTTCTGGACCCGTATGGACGGGTTTGGTGGGGATTTGCAATTTGGTATTATGCATATCAATGATGTGGCCAGCTATAATTTTTCGATTAATGCAAAGATGGCTTTTTAATTGTCGGTTAAAAATTTGCCACGCAAAGATGCTTTGTTTGCATCGGTGATTTCCAAATCTGTTAATTCGGGTGCGTTTTCACGGAATGCGACAATGCATTGTTGCATAAAGGGTGTGCGATAAACCAAATGACGGCCGGTTTTGTCGGGGCCTTCTAACAGGCATTGTAAAGTTTTGCCAATGCATCCAATGTTAAATTCACGTTGAATTTCATTCAGTAATGCGTCCAACTTTGCCAAACGTTCTGCTTTGATATTTTCGGGGATTTGGTCTGGCATTAATGCGGCCGCCGTATGTGGACGGGGCGAATATTTGAATGAATATGAATTGATATATTTGATTTGCTGTGCGATTTTCATCGTCTGATCGAAATCATCGTCTGTTTCGCCGGGAAATCCAACAATAAAGTCAGACGATATTTGAATGTCGGGACGGGCGATTCGTAATTTGCGAATAATGTCGGTGTATAATTCCAAACTGTATGGGCGGTTCATGCGTGTTAAAACGGATTGTGAACCGCTTTGAATCGGCATGTTTAAAAATGGCAACAGTTTTGGTTCGGTTGCAAACATGTCTATCAGGTCGTCTGTCATTTCGGTTGGGTAACTGGAAGTAAAGCGTATACGCATGATTTCCGGGATTTTTGCGGTTTCACGAATCAAGTCAGATAAACGAAAGACCGTGCCGTTTTCGTCGGTGTATTTATATCCGTTTACATTTTGTCCCAGAAAACATATTTCAATGGCGCCGGTTTTGGCGGCATGTATAGTGTCACGTATGCAGTCGGCAAATGGACGTGATAATTCACGACCACGTGTGTATGGCACAATACAATATGTGCATACGTGGTTACAACCTTCTTGGATTGGAATGTATGCCACACGTGGTGATTTTTCCATTTGTGGCAGTTCATCAAATTTTTCCAAACCACCCAAATCAATGTTTAATAATCGGGCATCTGGGTTTTCCAGAATCTGCGGCAGTTTATGATAACTCTGTGGGCCCAAGACAAAGTTTAAGTCTGGAATACGACGGAATGCAGATGCGCCGGCTTCACGGGCGACGCATCCAACAATGCCGAACAGGGCAGATGGCTTTTTTGCACGACGTATACGCCCCAGTGCAGAAAAAACTTTATCGGTTGCTTTGGCACGAACAGCGCATGTGTTTAATATGATGATGTCCGCATCAGATATATTTTCCGTTTGTTCCAATCCATGATGCGTTAACATGGCGGCAATACGCCAACCATCATAGACGTTCATCTGACAGCCAAAGGTTTGGATAAAGAATTTTTTCTGTTTTGGTTGCATTTTATTTGTTCTTGGTGTTTTGTGATTGTATGCGCAATTTTATTTGCGCTTGTTTAATTCTGTATGCTTTGTGATATTGACGTATACGGTAGGATAATTGACGTTTGTCGATTTGACTGCGTGCTTCTGATACAGATATTTCGCGTAAGATTCTTTTTATATCTTCAAACATTTTATCTTGCCCGTTGTGTGCAATTTCGTTAATCATAATTATTTCTTTTTTGTTCTTTCACCACGAACTTTGGCGGTGTGTGCACGTTGCGTTTTTTTAAATGTGTCGTGCGCACGTTTTATTTCGATTGGTGTTTCGTGCAGTTCAACTGTGCCGTATTTAACACCTGTGATTGGATCGTTTTCAACAATAGTTACAACTTTAGTCATTTTTCATCCTTTTGGTTATGATAATTTTTTTCTTAAGATTTCATTTACGACCGCAGGGTTGGCGGTGCCACCGGTTTTCTTCATGACGGCCCCAACAAAGAATCCAAGTAAGCCAACTTTGCCGGATTTATATTGTTCAACTTGGGCGGGGTTTGTGGCGATTACTTCGTCGACAATGCTTTCGATTGCGCCGGTGTCTGTCATTTGCTTCATGCCGTGCTTGTCGGCAATTTCACGTGGAGAACCCGCTTCGCCATCCAACATTTTTATAAAGATTTCTTTTGCCTGCTTTCCATTGATTGTATTTTCAGATAACATATCAACCAATTCGGCCAAATCAGATGGCGTGATAATACGCATTTCATCAATTATGCCCGATTTTTCATTTTTTACATCCCAGTTTTCAGGATGGGCAAACAGTTCACTTATCATCCAATTGGCAACCGGTTTTGCACGTTTGGCGTTATTGCCGACCGCTGTGTCAAACCAATGCGATATGTCGGTTGTTTCGGTCAGACGGGCCGCATCATATTCAGACAGCCCAAATTCCGCCGTATAGCGGTTGCGTGTCGCAGATGGTAATTCCGGCATGGTGCGACGGATACGTTCAATTTGTTCGTCTGTTATTTCAATCGGCAACAAGTCTGGGTCTGGGAAATAACGATAATCCAATGCGTCTTCTTTGCTGCGCATGACGGATGTTGTGCCTTCGCCTTGGTTATAACGCATTGTGTCTTGGGTGACGGTGCCGCCGTTTTCATAGGCTTCGATTTGACGACGTGCCTCATACTCAATTGCTGTTTTAATAAATTTGAATGACACCATGTTTTTTGTTTCTGTGCGGGTGCGGAATTCGGTTGAGCCAACGGGACGTACAGATACATTTACGTCGGCACGCATTGAACCTTCTTCCATGTTTGCACGTGAAACACCCAATGCACGTGCGATTTCACGAATTTCACGCAGATAACGTTCCGCTTCATCCGGGGATGATATGTAAGAATTGTTTTCTGGATTTTTTGTGTCCAAGAAAGTGACAATTTCCAACAGGGCAACGCCGGTACGGTTATAGTCAGCAAAGGAACGTGTTGGGTGTACGTCATGTTTTAATTTGCCGGCATCTTGTTCCAAGTGTGCCCGTTCAATAAATATCTTTTTTGGATTGCCATCGTCGCCCATAATTTCAACCCAACCACGACCAACAACAGGTGCTTCGTCGGCGGGTTGTGAAATCTGATAGCCCTGGGGCAGGTCGGGGTAAAAATATTGTTTGCGTGCAAAACGGCTGTGACGTGAAATTTCCGCATTGATTCCCAGGCCAAATTTGATGGCTTGGTCAACACAGTATTGGTTCAATACCGGTAACATCCCGGGCATTGCAACGT
>JAFXGD010000064.1 GCA_017513285.1 Alphaproteobacteria bacterium | reverse complement strand
TCGGCTTTGGTTGCAAAATCGTTATAGATTGCTTCCATTTTGGTTTGCAACCCGGAAATTGATTCCGCAGTTTCCAATGCACCGGCCTTTAAATTTCCAATTTCGATTTGCGCCGCACTTAAATCTGCCGCTTTGGCAAAATTACCCGCCGCAATTTCTTGGGCAACCAAGGCCTCTAAATCATCTTGCAATTCGGCCAATTCACCTTTGGTCACCAATGTTGGCAACGTTTCATTCACCGTCTTTAATTCACCTGCATTTGATGTCGCCAATTCTATCGCCGCATCCGCCGTTGTTTTAACATCCGCAATCAAATCCGAATTGGCCTTAATCAATGCCTGCAGGTCACCTTTGGCCGTATTAACCGCCGTCGCCACTTCATCATCTGTGGCATATGCTGCCTCTATCGCATCAACACGTTCCAATAAATCGGCAAACGTTTCATCCGTCACAACGCCTTCGGATTCCAATGCATCCAACGCATCATTCAATTCTTTGATATCCGCCGCATGTTGGTCCGTCAAAGCCTTGATATCATCTTGGTGTTGCTTGGACAAAGCCGTCTGTATATCTGTAATAGATTTTGATAATTCATCTTTGGCATCTTCCAATTGCACCACCGTTGCAAATGTCGCAAAGTCAATTCCGGTCAACTTGGTTTCCAATGCCGCCGCACGTTCCGCCAACGCATCTGTGACATCCGATGTCGCAAACGTTTTCAAAGATTCTTGAACATCTGCCAATGTGTCTTCCAACGTATCAACATCGGCAATCATTCCGGCAATTGCGGTATCAAATTCGGTATTGGCCGATTGCAACTGTTCAATTGCATCGGACAAATCCGCCAAAGACGATGAATCACCACCCTGTAAATCCGCAATCATATCGCGCAATTCTTGGTCAACGGCCTGTAATCCCGAAACCGCATTATCAACCGTTGTGCCAACATATGTTTCGTCCGCAAAGTTCGCATTCTGCAATCCTTCGACCACGGTCTGCAAAGATTCTTGGGCCGCCTGTAAATCTGCCACCTGTTCACCCAATTCGGTTGTTGTTTCACCGGCACCGGTTTGAGCCTGCTCCAACGCATCAATTGCATCCTGTAACGCTTTATCCGCATCGGTCAATGCAGAAACTTCGGATGTGATATCGGCAATATCTTTTTCAACCAAATCCAACATATCAGATGTCACAACACCATCAATCGCATCGTTGATTGCAGATTGTAAAACATCCGCCGTCACCACTTTATCGGACAGAATAACTTCACTGCCCTGCTTAATGGTCAAAACACCGGCATCATCATACGTAACGGAAATTTCACGCCCCAACAAAGCAGCCAAATCTTTTTCCAATTGGGCCACACCTAAATCCAAAGGCTTATCCCCTTTGGTATACCCCAAATATTCTTCCAGAATTTCAATACGATCCTGCAGATTACCGGCCGACAATTCCGGATCCACCGGTTTGGTTACACCACTGACGGCGGTACTGTTGCCCGACAAATACTTACCAATTGACAAACGTGGCGTAGACGATGCACGTGTCGCAGATGCACGTGTTGACGATGACGCCGCACCCGATGCAACCGGATTCACACGCATGGAACCACCACGAACCGCCCGAACCGATGACGTTGTCGCAGGCGTGGTCGCTGTACCACTTTTGGCCGCCGTCGCACCGGTCGAACCAACGTACGTACCCGCACCACCCAACGAACGCACCGCAGGCGCCGCAAACGCAGTCCCAGACACCGCCGCACACAACACACAAACAATCGATAAAGTTGATATTTTAAAATCGTATTTCATGTTCTCTCTCTACTGACTTATATGATACCACATTTGCGAATCGGAAAAAAGCCCTTTTTGATACTTTATTTTAATTTTTTCTTAAAATTCGTATCTTAACCCAACCGAAATCGAATTATCCCAGACCATACCGACATCGGCACTGATATCATACACATTTGCGCCCGATTTAAATTCACGTTCAATCTTTGGTCCCCAGAACATGCCCAAACGATAACGTAAATCCAACAACAAATTATAATCCAAATGATACGACCAACCGCCCATTACGCCCAACATTGGCGAAACACCACGTTGCGAATTGTCACCGCCAACGAAATGAAGACCTTGCAGGCGGACTTTTGGCATGGCAACACCCAACCCCGCACCAACATAGAAATCATTTGCGAAATCGTAATATCCATTCGCCATCAAATAAGGAACCGTCATTTTAAACGATGTGCCGGAATCTTCTTCTTCAAATTCTGAAATAACACCCGCTTCTAATTCTGCACGCCAAAAATATTCAAACGTATGGCCAACAAAGACATTACCACCGAACAACACTTCGGTAAAAGAATCATCACCCAACATATCTGGATTTGGCCCATTTGTTTTGTTTTCATTTGACCAACTTAACAAATTCATATCCAAACGACCGCCCAAATACCACCGACCAACCTCGGCCCGATCCGTATAATCATACGTAACCTTATAACTGCCATCCTTATTACGAACCAACTGACGTGGTGCCGCATCCGCCCCAGATACCGCCAAAGCCGCCAACACCGCAACAGACATAATTTTTTTCATGATAAAACTCCTCCATTTTTTTCGCATTATACCACAAATCACCCCCCATTCCAAAAACAAAAAAATAGTCCATTGACAACTTTTGGAATATTTTGCTAACCTAACAAACATATAGAACAGAAACAGAGAGGACAACATTATGAAAAAACTGATTTTTATGGTATCTGCATTGCTAATCGCCGCATGTACACGTGTACCCGACAATATCGCAGGCAACCATGTATTTTTTGATTTCGACTCTGCCGGCATTACAGACGACGCACGTGACGAATTGGAATCTCAGGCACTGTATATGAAGAAAAACCCCAGCACAACCGTCACTATCGAAGGCCGCTGTGACGAACGTGGTTCTACTGAATACAATTTGGCTTTGGGCGCACTGCGTGCCGGGAACGCCGCACACGTTATTATGCAAGACGGCGTTGAATCCGAACGCATCAAAACGATTTCTTATGGCAAAGAAAAACCAATC
>JAFXGD010000063.1 GCA_017513285.1 Alphaproteobacteria bacterium | reverse complement strand
AATTTCGGCGATATGCGTTCTTATTTTAGACATCTTTAACCTCCTTTTGTGTTCGTTGTTTCATGTTTTAATAAGAACACAAGGACGTTAAACGCATATGCCAGTAATCTGAAAATATGCGTGACAACGTGGTGCCACCTTGTTTCGCAACACTGTCGCCAGGGTTGCCTTTTTAACTCTCGCTGGGTTCGCCATACCATTAAAGAGTCCACTGCTGTAACGGGCAGTCCCGGGAAGTTCTAGTAAGCGCAAGAAAACTTGCCGCCGTTCTTCTTCCGCCTCGCCATTGTTAGAGGGTCATCGGCTTTTCAGGTTTTATTATAGGGCAAAAATTTTCTTTTTTCAAGTTTTTTGTCAATTTTTTTGTGTCTGCCGCTTGGGCATTATTTGCTAACTGCCAGTTTTTATGATAAAATATTACTTAATAATGTATGGGGGATTAAATGAAACGTGCAATCAAATTCAAATTGAAAAATGGCAAGGTTGTGACTATCCGTCCATTGCGTGCCGATGATTATGATGCCGTTATGCGGTATATGAAAGAGTTCAGGAAAGGCCCCAGCGCAAAATGGACATGGCAGTATCCTGAACGCCCCTTGCCACCCAAGGAACGGGCTGTAAAAGATTGGACAAATGAAAACGGTTTGTTTGTTGGCGCTTTTGATGGTGATCGGGTTATAGGTACGGCAAACATTGCCAAGAAAATGCCAGACCATCCGTGGTCGGGACGTGTTGCGGTCACAGGAACGACAATATTGGAAAAATATACCTCAATGGGACTGGGGACTAAGTTTAAGCAGATTGTTGGCAAATGGGCGATTGAGCATAATGTTCACAAACTGCAGACCGAGGTTCGACACAGAAATACGCGTTCGCTTGGTAATTTGTTAAAACAGGGTTATGAAATTGTAGGTATTTTACACGACACTGCATTCATAGACGGTGAATGGCACCATGAATATATCCTGGAAAAGATTTTGGAAAAGTAAGGGTATTATATAATGATTTATTATCACAAAAACGAAATTGTTATCAGGGATTTGATAAAATCAGATGCTGAAATCATATTTTTCAGGTGTTTTTAGGGGAGTGTTTTTTAGCATAGCAAGGTCATTTGAAAAACATACATTTGCATACAGTTTGGGATAAAAGTCGCAGGTTTCTGCGGTTTTGTAGGGCGTGCGGCGCACGACCGTGGTATATCTTTCAAGGCGGGGTGTCCAAACGATTTGAACCGAATACTGAATACACAACGGACGAATTTAAATCGATGTTAAACGTATGATAGGCCCCGTCATGGGGTGTTTTTTATTGTTTATATGCCTAATACGTGATACAATACCGACAAAAGGATTTAGCATGAGATATACAGCAGACGAAGAACGAAATAAACGTTGCCGATTGGGAAAAAACTATCACATAAATGAAGACAAGAAACTAATTACATATAACCCGTCGGAAAATCACTATGGCGAACGTGATTACACAACGATTGATTCTGTGCGCAACATGCTGGATATAATTGCGCAAGAGAAAGGATACGCCATAGAGGCAACAATTAATGGTGCGCACTTTATCGTTCGTCCGGGTATGGATTTTGATGCGGCATGGCGGGCTTTTAAAGAGTCTATGGATGGTGCAAAACCGGTTGAAAAAAATACAGCATGGGCCGCACAAGAGGAAGCCCGGTTGGCAACCGTAAAATCAATCGATACAGCCGAAGTAATGTCCATGTTGTCCGGCATCTTTATTCCGGGGGTGGATTTTGACAATCCCGATATAAAGCATGTGTTGAAAAATATGCGGGGCTATCAATATGATGACAATATGGATGTAAAGCACAACATTATTGCGGCATTTCCACAGTATCCATTGGCCCAAATTGCAGATGTTTTCAAGCATTCAATTCAAATGCAAAAGGCCAAAGGCGCAGACTTGGCCCAGATTGCGAATAGAGAGCATATTTTACGCTTGGCCAAATTAAGCGGTGTTCCCGAACGATTGTCTGAAAACGATGGGCGTACAATGGGTTTGGACAAACATTTTACAGGCACCCGTTAATCAATGCGCACAGGCATAATCGTTTGCCGCTTGGCCACATCCAATGGATGAAATTGATATGGCACAGTGGCAAAATCTATATCTTTCATATCTATGCTGCGAATTGTACGATTGTACATGGTATGATAATATATTGTCATGTTCTTTAAATCGGTCGCAACCGTCCATTGGGTCGCAGACGGCATATTATTCGGGGCAGCACCAGCGGCAAATTGAACCCCCAATGGCACATCAAAGTTGTTTAGGATATGAAACGCCTGTTGCACGGTGTCGTATGCCGTTGGTTGCCTTAACGAATAAGTTTTTAAGAATGCCGCACGAACAAAACGTGATGGCGGTGTAAAGTCACCCGGCAATCCCAAAAATCCCGAACCGGAACCAAATGCACGCAACTCTATCGGGCCGAAATCAGTTGGCCCTGCCCCGCCCGGATGCAGATTGACATAGTTGTTCAAATTCGTCATTTGCCATTCAAACCCCGGCGAATTGGTCAGGACACCAACCTCGTTTTCATAAAAGTTCGGAACGCCGTCAACAATTTCCATTACAACCTGACGGCCGGACGGTTCGGTAATGCGCCAATGAACCGTTGAAGCAGACGGGTCTATATTGATTATGCGAACGTTATTGACGGCCTCTTTGACTTGGTCAATGGTTGAAAAACGTGACAGAATCCATGAAACCACTTGGAAATCTGCCAAAGATATATCCGCATCCATTTCGTTATATGGTCGATATGCGCCATAGTTCGGAAAATAGAATAATGCCGCAGACAGACCCGCTTCGTTCGTGCCGTCAACCACGAATTCGGGCTGCTGAACCGCCATGCCGACATAGCCATACAGCGACGCATATTTCAACCCGCCTGCATTCCCGTCCGGCAACAAAGATTGATGTTGGTGGCCACGTGGTACAATGGCATAAATATTATCCATTTCTGTACCCGACCAATCGATTGTGCGTGCAACAACCGTTGCGCCGTCAGATGATTGTAACGTAATGCCCGTACATGCATTTGCGCCCTGAGCCACCGCCAAGCAGGCAACCAGCGCCCCCAATATTTTAAAGTGTGTCATTTGTATTTCCCCCTGTGATAAAATTATTTATCTTTTAACGCCACAGTGCATCAGGTTTGATTTCACAGGCAAAAATACCAAATAAAAACCGCCCAATCGGGCGGTGGGGGGCAAATCAATGTTCATTGCCATCATTGGACAATGCAACATTTGATTGATTATGTTTTTTTGACTTGGCCTTTGCCGTCACAAGTTCAATACTTTTGAACCAAGGGGATGTCAGTTGATTGTTGCGGCAATGAAAATACCCACCAACACTTTCCGGGGCGCCGGTCAGGGATGTCAGTTGATTGTTGTTGCACTTAAAATCCCCACCAACACTTTTCGGGGCGCCGGTCAGGGATGTCAGTTGATTGTGTTCGCAATAAAAATCCCCACCAACACTTTCCGGGGCGCCGGCCAGGGATGTCAGTTGATTGTGGTCGCAATAAAAATCCCCACCAACACTTTCCGGGGCGCCGGTCAGGGATGTCAGTTGATTGTTGCAGCAATAAAAAAACCCACCAACCCTTGCCGGGGCGCAGGCCAGGGATGTCAGTT
>JAFXGD010000062.1 GCA_017513285.1 Alphaproteobacteria bacterium | reverse complement strand
GAAATCGCAACTTTGTTCGTACCCGGACAAAATGGGATATGCGCCCATAAGGTCCAATTGGCGTTTGGAAATGTGGAAAAATTCGAACCAATCCAAACTTTCCAATTCGGCGGACAACGGGGACGCCTTTACGTCCGGTTCGTCCAACGAAATGGGTTCATTCCAAAAGAACCGGGCCGGGCAATAACCCAAATCGTGGGTCGCTTCAACTTTCGGCATACCGACCAATTGGCCCGTGTGCTTCCGGTCGTCCCAAACGCGGTACGTTTCATCGTCCAAAACAATGATTTCATCGCGGCGACGGAAAACGATAAAGTCCATAACGCCCGTTGTCGGGTCGGCCTTGTATGTAATAACGTCGTCAATAGGAAGCCAATAAAAATACGGTTCGGGCAATTCGGTTGTCTGTTCCCGGGCAACGTCAACGATCAAAACGGAATTGATTTCGGATTTGAAAAATTCCCATCCTTTCGTTGACCATATTTCGGGTTCGTGCAACTTTGTTTGCCTGTATTCTCCCCAATCATCGCGTTGGGCGGAATTTGCGAATTGATAATTGAACGCGGGGTTTCTTCCGTCGAAAATGCGGCTTAATTTGTCAAAGCATATTTCCGTTATCTCATTGGTTTTGATGGGATAACGGAAAAGTGCTTTGAACAATACAAACTTATCGTGCGGCAAGATATTTTCCGCCATCGCAAGAAATTGCGTTAGCGGAATGGAAATGTACGGCGAATTGAAAGACGTAACCCGTTTAACCGTGTGAAATTTGATGCGCATTTGGTGCAATTTCGCACGGCTCAAAACGGCGGAACGCTTATTTTCCGCTATTTCCTTTTTTATCTTGGCGACGTCGTAACCCATAATCCACAAATTCGAATTTCGATTTTTCCGGCAAATGCCAACCGCCGTTGCGTGGCATCCTCAACAGGCGTTCCGCGTGGGAAAATTCAAATTCCCGGGTAACGCCGTTTGCAACCAACGTTACCGTGGTTGTCTTGGCGTTCATTAGTCAGCGGGGACCAAATCGGTAAGCGGGTTAAAGTCGGACGGCGTGACAATGGCCAAGTCGTCGGAATAATTGTCGGGATATTGCCAAGAAATGGCGTTGGAATCCTTGGCGTCGAAATTGCCGTGAATCTTGGACCCGATGAACAACGCACGAATGGGAATCGGGTAATACGTTGTCGCGGTCGTTTGGTCTTGCAACGCTTCGATTTTCCCGTTTTCGTCGAACAGGTACACGCCAAGATTTCCGGCGTTCGCTTCGCATTGCAATTCTTTCATCAACTTAATGACGGATTGCGGAACGGAACGCATTTGGCCATCGAATTGAACGGGGTTGCCGCCCAAAACTTGGGGAACGCCGCCCAAATCATCGTTTCCGCCGGACGTCATACGGGCGTCGCCGCCGGAATCGGCCGGGGCGTTGATGTACGGGGAAACAACCACTTTCGAACCGTCGGCGGCGGCCAACAATGCGGTCCAAGACGCTTTCAAGGTAATGGCGGCGGTTGTGATAAAACTGTTTCGGGTTCCGTCCGCTTTACGCAAGCGTTGGAACGCGACCTTTTGGATTTGGCCGAAATTTTCCGGGCAAGTGACATTCGGGATTGTCGCAATTGCGGCGGCGGCCGGGCATTGACAAATTAGTGACATAATGCAAAATGTTTAATTGTTTTTAAGATGTTCACGGTTGACCCTTGACCGCTTCCGTTTGCAAAAATAGTTATTTTTTATAAAAAACGCGTTAAATCGCTTTTCTTTCCAAAAATGGGTAATTCCTTATCTTTTCCACAAAAGCCCGTCAAATCGCCCGAAAACGGCCTTAATGGACTCGGACGCCACGGGACGCCGCGCCGTATGGTTTCGTATTCCCGTCGGCAATTTCCTTTTCGTATATGCCGGTCAATCCGTCGGCGTCGTCGTCGTGTTCGTTCGCATCAAACTTGCGCAAGAATCCAACGATATGGTCGTGGAATTTCTTATACCGGGTTTCCCATCCGAACGGGAACACGATATGTTGGTTGACAAACGGGGCGTTCGTGACAATCCGGGATTCTTTGTTTTCGCCTTGGTAAAACGGGACGGTCAACGCCCGAACCTTTTTTTTCACGTTCTTTTCGAATTGGGACCCGCCGTTGTTCGATTCAATCCACGCTTTTTGAACGCCATTGTTGTTTATCAACCGGGGAACGGTTACGGCCGTAACGTCCGTTGATTCGTCGGTAAATTCAATGTCGGTTATAAGGGCGAACAACAACGGTTCGTACCGG
>JAFXGD010000061.1 GCA_017513285.1 Alphaproteobacteria bacterium | reverse complement strand
GGTGTATTTTGAACGCTTTGATGATGTAAAACAAGCAATAAGGCATGAAAAGCGTTTAAAAGAATGGAAGAGAAATTGGAAAAAAGATTTGATAGAGAAATTTAATCCCGAATGGCGGGATTTGTATGAGGATTTGAATAATTTGTTATAAGGCGCTACCTGGATGCGAGAGTTCCTACTTCACCAAGGTTTCGTAGGACGCGCAAGCAGTGGGGTGACACCACTTCGCCAAGGCTTCGTGGTGCAGGCAGGTTTTTTATTTGTCCCTGCGGGGCAATAGATACCCGCCGTTGCGGGTATGACGGTAGGCTTTTAAGTAATTTTATTTGCATAACCTGGAGCCCGTGGTCAAGCCACGGGATGACAAAATGAGAGTGCGAGGAAAGTTTGGTGTTTACAAAAACTTGTCATTCCTGCGTAGGCAGGAACAGGGTCTGGGAAGTTTTTTAATTTGCATAACCTGGATGCGGGGTTCCTACTTCACCAAGGTTTCGTAGGACGCGCAAGCAGTGGGGTGACACCACTTCGCCAAGGCTTCGTGGTGCAGGCAGTTTTTTAATTTGCATAACCTGGGTTCCGGGGTCAAGCCCCGGAATGACAATTTTTTTAAAGGTATGAACCTGGATGCGAAAGTCAAGCCACGGGATGACAATGGGAGGACGATGGTGCAGCCCCCGGATACTATTCCGCCAATGTGCCAACCGACATGGTTATGCGACGGACACCACTGCTGATAGATTTTTCTTTGTTGATACGGGCTTTTAATATTTCACCCGTGTGATGCACGTGCGTGCCACCACATAATTCACATGATACATCGCCGGCGGTGATGACTTTGACCGTGTCGCCATACTTTTCACCAAATAACGCCATCGCACCACGGGCAATCGCCGCGTCCATTGACATTTCTTCGTGCAAAACAGGCATGTCGGCCGCAATCCATGTGTTTATCAAATCTTCAACCGATTGCTTTTCTTCGGCCGTCATTGGACGACCAAAACGAAAGTCAAAACGCACAGAATCCGGCGATACTTTTGAACCACGCTGTTCAACATCTTCGTTCAAGACACTGCGTAATGCCGCCTGTAATAAATGTGTCGCCGTGTGCGCACGGGCCGTCTGTTGACGTATCGCAGAATTTATAACCGGCATCACCGTATCACCAACCGATAAATCCGATGTTAATGTGCCTTTGTGAATAACGACGTTGTCAACCCGCCCTGCTTCGGATATGGTCATAACATTTGCACCATCACGACGCAATTCGCCGGCATCGCCGACTTGGCCGCCTTGGGTGCCATAAAATGTCGTTTTGTCCAATGCAACCTCTACCACATCGCCGGCATTCGCCGTTTTTACAAATTCGCCGTCACGTAAAATCGATAATACGGTCGATGACATTTCAGTTGGCGCATACTTCGCCGTGTCGTCGGTTGATGGTAATTCGGTTTGCGTTTCCCAGAATATACGTGTGCCACGTGTGTCGGCACGTGAACGTTCCTTTTGTTGGGCCATGGACGCTTCAAATCCCGCAACATCAACGTCTATGTTACGGTCACGCAAAATCATCTGGGTCAAATCCAATGGGAAACCGTATGTGTCAAACAATTTAAATGCAATGTCACCCGGTAAAATGCCGTTGTTCAAATTCGGAATTTCGTTTTCCAATAACTTCATACCATTTTGCAACATGTCCGCAAAAGAGTTTTCTTCATTACGAATGATTTCAACAACACGGTCTTGTTCGCGTGCCAATTCCGGATATGCCGCACCCATTTCCGTAATCAATGCAGGATACAGTTTCGATAACAGCGCACCACGATGACCCAAAATCTGGCCGTGACGCATGGCACGACGTAAAATTCTGCGAATTACATAGCCACGGTCCGTGTTCGATGGAATCACACCGTCCGCAATCGCAAAACCAACACTGCGTAAATGGTCGGTGATAACCTTGAAACTGGCGGTATTATCGGGACATTCGGCAACACCCGTCACGTCGGATACCGCACGCTTTAAATTCACAAATAAATCGGTGTCATAGTTATCCGTTTTTCCCTGCATAATCGATGCAAAGCGTTCCAAACCCGCACCTGTATCCACATTTTGACGTGGCAATGGTGTTAAATTCCCGTTGGCATCACGATCATATTGCATGAATACGTCATTCCATATCTCAACCCAACGGCCGCCGTCTTCGTCCGCAGACCCCGGCAGACCACCCGGTAAATCATCACCCATGTCGTAATGCATTTCTGTGCATGGACCACACGGCCCCGTTTCGCCCGCAGACCACCAATTGTCTTTGTCACCCAATAATATGGCATCTTTGCCGGTGATACGTTTCCATATCTGGGCGGCTTCGTCATCACTGTAATGCGTGGTGACAACAATCCGATTTGGATCCAACCCAAAAACACGGGTCAATAATTCCCATGACATTTCAATGGCGCCTTCTTTGAAATAATCGCCAAATGACCAATTGCCCATCATTTCAAAAAATGTATGATGACGACCGTCAAAACCAACGTCTTCTAAATCATTATGCTTGCCACCGGCACGAATGCATTTCTGAACGTCCGCAACACGGGGGGCAAAGGCGGGTTCGGTACCTTGTAATATACCTTTCCATGGGACCATGCCCGCAACCGTAAATAATAACGTCGGATCGTTCGGTACCAATGATGCAGATGGCACAATCTGGTGACCATGGGATTTAAAGTATTCTAAAAAAGCATATCTGATTTCATCGTATGTCATATCTTGTCCTGTTTGTTTTATCGGGGGGCATTGTATAATCTTTCAACACCATATGCAATCATAATATTTGATTTTAATTATTTTCAATGTCGGCAAATACAATCCGATTAATTACCGCAATGCATTCGTCTGCCAATCGGGCCAATTGTGACACAGGCGCACGATGCGCAGATGCACCGTCAATGTCAATATGGATATAATTTACACCGTCCATATATATGGGTGTGGCCGCCGTATCTGTATGGTGCATAATGTGATTTAATGCAGCCCACATTACCGCATCGGCCGCCGGAATATCACCCACACAATCACACGACGCAGAAATAATATCATAAATGCGGCGCAAAACAGAACACATCTGACATGCGGCATCAAAACGCACCAAAGTGCCAGACATGCCAACATGTGGACGCAACAGTTGAACATCGCCATCGGGCAAAGTTCGCCAATCGCCCGTCCCCATTAAACGCAATACATTTAACAGTTGTCCCCGGGTCGATACAGCATTTTGTATAATCGCAAAGTTATTTTCCAAAACATGGGGCGCACGACAATCAACCAATATGTCGCAATCATTTATAAACACAATCCATTCGGCATTCGGCATGATATTACGTGCCGCATCCATTATCGCCATGCGTGCCGACAAAACCCCAGAACACGCCGTGGAATTTATAATGTGCAACCGACCACGATAGCCAATTTTACGTATCGCACGTGTCGTAATAATCTGATCGGGATTGGTATTATTAACCACCAACAAATAATCACCCGATAATTTCGCAACAGCCGGCACAGACACCCCCAGGTATTCACCATGGCATACCGTTAATCCGATAACTGTGTTTGCTTTGCCCCGAAACATGACAACAATTGTAAATAATTTTTTGAACAATTGCAAACAGATACTGATTTATGATATGATATGCATAACAAGAGAGATTTATAAATGAAACCCACAATGATTTTTACCATTGTTATGATGATTATCATAATATTAATGACGGCTTTTGATGTGCATTTGGGGGCAAACGTTCCGTTGGATGTCGCACCAGATAAAATGGCACACACGTTATTTGTATGTCCTGTTGAACAAGGTGGCATCTGGGCCATATTTTCCACAATGTTAAAACGCGCAACAAAACCAATTACCATTGGATTTTCGTTTGCGATATTAATGCTGATGTTTTCGTGGGGTTGGGCATTGTATCAAAACCTGTTGAAAGATAAATTTTCACGTGATGTATATAAAAATCCATGGGCGTTTACAAAAATGACTTTCTGGGCATTGGTGGCGGTGTTGTTGGCGGCGGCCACACCAACATATTTTCGTACAGTCAAAGTAGAAGGCAGCAACGAAAAATGGGTTTTGTGCGAAAATAACTCGCCCCGGGCGGTTGCAGTACCTGCAGAAAAAGTGCATCCATAGCCCGTTTTGACACTTTCAATCGAAAATTATCGCAAATTTCTGGGGCTTTTGAATTATTGGCTTGACATAAAGCGCAGAATTCTCTACGATTCGGACAAGCAGTACAGGCAATGCCTTTGGCACTGCGGGACACTTTTAAAATTTATGAAAGGAGAAACACATGAACAAACAACAATTAATCGAAGCAATTGCAAACGAAGTAGATGTTACAAAAGCAACTGCAGCAGCATGCTTGGATGCTTTCATCAACACAGTTACAAAAGTTTTGAAGAAAAAAGGCGAAGTTCGCTTGGTTGGCTTTGGTACATTTGCAACAGCAAAACGCAAAGCAACAACAGGTCGCAACCCACAAACAGGTGCAGCAATCAAAATTCCTGCTTCTACACAGCCTAAATTCAAACCAGGTAAAGCGTTGAAAGAAGCTTTGAACTAATTTGATTTGTTTCAAAAAAAATTCCCCCGCAGATGTGTGGGGGATTTTTTTGTTTTTACACGATTAAATATAAAAAAAATCTTTACATAAAAAAATTTATCGAATACAATGTGCGTGTCAAACAACAAAGGAAGGACCAAATGGCAGACAAAACCACCAAAAAGACTGTTGCAAAAAAAGCACCAGCAAAAAAAACAACCGTTAAAAAAACCGTTGCTGTGAAAAGCGCACCTAAAAAAACCGTTACAAAAAAAGCAGTTGCAGCAGCCCCTGTGGCAGAAAAATTCCCATGCGGATGCGATAAAAATTGTGCTTGCGGTGGAAACTGTGCAGAACACAAACATTGCAAATGCCATAAATGTGGTTTTGTAAAAAAATTAATTTTGTTCTTGGTCATCTTTGCATTGGGCTTTGCGGTCGCATCAATGACACAGTGTGACAAACGTGGCAAAATGGGCCCCAGACCAGAATTCAACGAAAATGGATGCTTGGTCGTAAAATGCCCAAAAATGGCAGAAAAAATGCCAATGATGGATGAAAATCAAGACGGCTGTGTAACCAAAGCAGAATTCAAAGCGGCAAAAAAACATATGCGTCGTGGCCCACGCCCAGAAGACGCATCGGCCGAAGCACCTGCAGAAGTGCCGGCACCAGAAGTCGCAGAATAAAAAATATATTCTGTAAAAAAAATCCCCCAATCGGGGGATTTTTTTAATCCAGATTCTGTAACAAGATATCTTTCATTTCGTTTGGCATCATGCCCGTTGTTGAATAGCCACAGTCAACATGATGCACTTCACCGGTCACGCCGGATGATAGGTCACTGAACAAATACAATGCCGCACCAGATACGTCATCCAATGTCATATTGCGGCGCAATGGTGTTGTTTCTGCATTCAGGCGCAACATGGCTTTGAATCCGCCAACGCCACTGGATGCCAAGGTCATAATTGGGCCGGCACTGATTGCGTTTACACGAATGCCGTCACGCCCCAAATCAGATGCCAGATAACGAACACTGCTGTCCAGGGCGGATTTCGCCACGCCCATAACGTTATAGTTCGGCACAGACTTTTCACCGCCAAAGTATGTTAAGGTCACAATCGAACCACCGTTTGTCATCAGACGGGATGCACGACGTGTCAAATCAACCATGGAATATACCGAAATATCCATTGTGTTCCGAAAATTGTCACGTGTGGTGTCCGCATAACGGCCCGTCAATTCATTTTTATCCGAAAATGCAATCGCATGCAACATGCCGTCCAGGTGTCCCCATTCGGCCTGTATTTTTGCAAATAAATCATCCATTTGGGCGTCGTTTTGAACATTGCATTCTTGGACAAATTTCGCACCAATCGATTCCGCCAATGGACGAACACGCTTTTCCAGCGCAGGCATCGCATATGGCATCGCAATTTCAGCCCCCATTTCATGCGCACGTTTGGCAATCGCCCATGCCATAGACCAATCGTTGGCCACGCCGGTAATTAAAATCTTTTTCCCTGTTAATAACATCAAATAATCCTTTGGTTATTTATCTATTGGACAGATAAAATATACCACCGTCGCACACAATGTGCAACATTTATTGCCACATTATGCGGCACAATGGAATGCATTCAAACAAAAACAGACGGTTGTTCTTTATCTTTAACAAAGGCACCACGCCAAATGCACGCAGACGAAATGTCGTTGCGCCCATATCATCACGGCGACGCAACATGCGGGTGTATTCGGGATTCGAATTGCGAATATCAGACGATATCGCACGCCAACACATGCGCATGCGGGTTTGTTGGGATATACTGGTGCGATTATCGTGGTTGCGATACCGCACCAAAACACAGGGTATATTATAGAACTGGGTATATGGCATCAGACGCGCCCACAGACGATAGTCTTCGGCAGGACTGAATGCGGATTCATATCGAATATTATGCCCATCCAGAACAGATTTGCGTATCATAGCGGCCGTGTGTGCCACAAAGCAATCTTGACACAGCATGGTGCGAATATCTGTGTCATTTTCGGGATAGCGGCGAACAAAGTCCGTATCCGGGCCGTCAAAAAAATGCATCCATCCCGATACAACCCCAACCCATGGCCGTGCGTCCAATATCGCAACAGATTTTTCCAACCGGTCGGGCATACAGATATCGTCATGATCAAAAATCGCAATGTATTTGCCACGTGCCATATCCAACAACCGATTGCGGGATGCAGATATCCCCATATTTACATCATTGCGCACATATCGAATACGCCCATCAGAATAAGATGCAACAATGTCATCCAATGCGGTGTTATCGGGACTGTCATTCAAAATGATAAATTCAAAGTCTGAAAAAGTCTGATTCAATACAGATTCAATACATTCACGCAAATGTTGG
>JAFXGD010000001.1 GCA_017513285.1 Alphaproteobacteria bacterium | reverse complement strand
TTGGCAAAACCCTTGGATGCGCCGTTGCGCAACACGTCGTCGCGTTGGCCGGTCAACAATGCGCCGATTGCTTTTAACAACGTGGATTTACCCAATTCGTTGTCGCCGGTCACGAAATAAACCGTTCCGTCAAAGTCGGCGTCGAATTTCTCAATTACTTGGAAATTCAAAAGTTCCAATTTCTTGATGTACATAATTGTATCGCCTGTTTATTGGTTTAACATCCCGGGAATCCGCCCGGTCGGTTTTGTGGCCCTTGCCGGAATCGAACCGGCACACCGTTAAGGTACAAAATTTTGAGTTTTGCGCGTATCCCAATTTCGCCAAAGGGCCATTATTTTTTACTATTCTTTCCGGCGTATGTTTCCGTTTGTGCGTGGCAATTCGGACAAAGGATTTGCAAGTTTTCCAAACGGTTATCCGTGTTTATCCCGTTAATGTGGTAGACCTGTAACGGAATCGGTTTTCCGTTCCATTCAGTATTACCGCAAATTTCGCATTTCCTTTCCTTATATCCGCCGACAAACAACCGGTTACGCAAGTTATTCGAACACTTATACGGCGAATTAACCGAAAATACGATGTTGTCCGGGACACGGGGACCAACGCCGCCCGTTTTACCCTTATTCCATACAGAACCCGTGAAATGGGAAATGTCAATGTTCAATTCCCGTATTTTCGCGTGGATAATCTTATATGAACCGCCAAATTGCGACCGTCCAAGACGGCGGCACATTTCCGCAATACTCTTTGATTGCGCGGCGGCTTCGATAAATTCCGCGTCGGTATTTTTGTATTTTCTATTCATATTCTTTGTTGCGCCGCCCCGATTCGAACGGGGAATACAAGTGCCAAAAACTTGGGTGTTACCATTACACCACGGCGCAATTCCTGTTATTCAAGTTCGATTCCGCAATACGTATAGTTCAATTCTTCGTCATATTCTGAACCGTCAAATTTCGGCCCAAAGAAATTTTCGATTGCGGAAACGGCGTTGGTGTTGTTACCCTCAATTTCCACGGTAAGATAAATTCCGCCTTTCTTTCGTCCGGACAAAACGGTTACGTCAACAGTCGTTCCGGCAATCGCCCCAATCTTGGCGTTCATCATCTGTTTCAAAATTTCTGTTCTCATTGTCTTAATCTTTAACCGGGAACCCGCCCGGGCGGTTGGGTCATTTCCTTAACCCGATACAAAGGTAAGGATAATTTTTATATTTCCAAACATTTTTCGCTAAATTTTTCGAAAAAGTCTTGTTTTGTCCTCAATCGCCGGATTCCATCGGACCGTTCCGGCCGCCAACGCCTGTTCAAACGCGGCGTCGGTCGGCCCGTGTTGGCCCAATTCGAACCAATGTTTGAATTTGGCCCGCTTGACCATAACCCGGCAAATCCCGTTCGGGTCCCGTGCAATATACGCGTCAACCTTTGTTCCCATCGTCTTTTTCTTTTCGGTAATCGCCGCCGTTTTCCTTATCCATCCGGCGCAACAACCGGCGTTGCTTCCGGTCGTATTCTTTCAAACAGGCATCCAACCCGTAAATAACCATCAATTGGCGTAACATCAAATGAACGTCGGCGATTTCGGTTATTACCTGTTCCGGCGTGGCGCGGCCGTCCTGTTCCCGGGACAACGCGGTTATCAATTCGCCCATTTCTTCAACGGCCTTTTGCTTTTGATGTTCCGGGCCGTAATGATTTACGGCCAACAACGGAACGGTCAACGGTTTTAATCCTTTCATCCTTTTTCAAACTTGGTTCAACCAAAATACCGTACCCGTATTGGGTTTGTTTGCACACGACGTTTTCCAACGCTTCCGGCGGATAAAAGTAACGGCAACAGTCTTTCGGGCCGGTCCGTGTATTCATCCAATCCAACATTTTGCAACGGCCGCATTGTTCTTTCGTCATATCAAAACAATTTCGGCGTTGGGTCCAACAAATGCGCGTTAAGGGCGTCCAACTCTTTTTCCAACCGCCGGGATTCATCCAAGATTTCCGGTTTGCGGAAAGTGAAATACCGGCGTTGCGTGTGCCGGACGTGTGCGACGAAACGCACGTATTCGGCCGCCTGTTCGGGCGTTATTTTTTCCAAATTTTCGATTTGCGGGCATTTCGTCCCGTCTTGGTACAACTTATCCATTTTTCTTTTTGCGTGTCTTTACGGGCTTCTTTTTGGCCTTTGCGGGGACGTCGGTTTTTCGTGGCCGTCCACGCTTGGGTTTTGGGTGCAATATTTCCCGTGTCATATTCGGGACGGATTCGGAACCGGCGTTGCACCAAAAGAACATCCCGGTTCCGGTCCTGTAAAAGTGTTCGCACGACCGGCAACCCGGGGAATCAATCGTTACGTTCTTTCCGAACGGACACGGGCCGGTTATGGTCGTAAATACTTTGGTCGGCATATCAATAACGTTGTTTCAGTATTCGGCAATAATCGCCCGGACCGGCATTGCATTTCCCGTTGTGCCAAAACCAACAACCCAAACATTCGTTTTTCAACTTGCACATTTCAAAACAATTCCAATTGTTCAACAGTCGGTCGGCGTTGGTCGGCCTTATATTCGTCATAACGGACGCAATAACCTTTTTTGTACGTGCATTTCGCCCGATGTGGTATGTTGTAAAAACAACCATCGCACGGTTCCGAACCGTTTTTTTCCAACCATTGTTTTAACGTTAACATTTTCATTAACATTAAGTTAATAACGTTAATAACATTAAAACAACTTTTGGTATTCCCGTTCCGGCAAATTGGCCTTTACCCATTTCGGTTCATTGACCAACGCCCAACGGCCAAAATGCAATATGTTTAATGCGTCCGCGTTCCACAACGTTACGTTTATACCCGGATAATTTTTTTGGGCAAATTTCTTATATCTGTTTTTCCTTTCTTGTTTCGTTTCCTTTGGTCCGTTTTTCCGAACAAGACGTAAACCCAAATATGCCGTCCACTTTCCCGGATGAACCAATACATACGGAATCCCGGCCGTTTCAATTAGGGCTTTCAAGTGTTCGAAATTGGCCATCATCTTTTGAACCCGGTACAACTTTCCCATCGCGGCCCGGTCGCCCTGTACAACCACGTCGTCCGGACGTACCGACAATTTTTCAAGGAACACGACCGGTTTGTAATTTTCCCGGTAATAGGCGAAGAAATCCCGCAATTCGGTAATGTCTTTCGGCATTTTCAACGCCTTGGTATGTTGGCCGGGAATGAAAACGGCAATTCCGCCATTGCTTCCGGGGTCCACGCCTATAACGCAATTGATTGTTATTTTCTGTTCCATCCTGTTATTCGAATTTGATGTAATCGGTTATTTGTATTTCCTGTTCAACCATCCGGCGGAATGTCGCGGCCAACGCCTTGCGCCGGGCCAATACGAACGAACCGTGTTCCAATTCCGGGTCGTCGGTTCCCGATTCCTTTAACCGGCGGACGTCGCCGACATATCCGCGCCGGGCGTAATCGTTGATTGTCCGTTGCCATATTTCTTTTTGGTCGGCCAACGTAATTTCGATTTTGTCCGCAAGGCCCACGGCGGCCAATTCGTCGTAATACAACATTTCGGCAATTGGCGACATTTCGGGCAACCGGCCGTTTTCCTTGAACGATTCGAACGCGTTGATGCAATCCCGGCGGGTTTCGTTCCTGTAATACCTATCTTTGGCCGGGTCGCGCTTGGGTTCCTCTTTCGGGACCGCTTCGTTTGCTTTCCTCAATACCCACGCCCGGCGGCCTTTGTACGCGTTCAAAATCTTGCACACATATTCGGCGTTGAATTGTTGGTAATGGTTCCGGTCGGGTTGGCCATCGCGCCCACGCGGCAAGAAATCGTCCAATTCGCCGGTCAACGACATTTCAAAGGCCATCCGGAAATCCTTTAACGACAACCCGGCGTAATACCGTTTCAGTATTTCGGCGGTCCGGATAACCAAATATTGGCGGTCGCTTTCATCCGGGGACCTGTACCCAACATCTTTGCAAATCCATTTCAAGGCCGTTGCAAGTTCGGCCGCAAGTTCGGCGGCGTCGTATTCGGCAATGGTTTTCGCCGTGGACGCAAGAAACACGGCCTTTTCAACAGGACCCAACGCGCCCATAACGGCGGGAATCTTGACCATTTCCCGGCGTATCATAACGGCCGTTTTCTGTACCGGCCGGACGGCAATTTGGTTGTTGTTCTGTTCCATCGCTTAATCGGCCATATCTTGCAAGTATTTCAACGCATCGGGCGACAATCCCGGGCCGGTCCCGCTTTTACGGTGCAACTTGCCCTTTTCCATATCGCCCCGAATGAAATTCCGCGCCGTTGCAATCCAATCTTTCATTTTCTTGCCCTTTTGCGCGGACCAATCCGCGACGGCGTGGTAATAATAGATAATATCAATTCCGAAAAATTCCGGCCGGTTAAATTCATTTGCAAATGTATTGTAATCAGCGAACCGGGAATTTTCGAACAGACACGCGGCCGGTTCGGCGGTCCGGCGCGGCCGGGTAACTGTAACCGTTTCAAATGCCGGTTCGGTCGGGAACAAACCGCCGTCGGCGGCTTTATCTTCAATGTTCGGATTGTTAATGTTATAGTCTATATTAACCGGGTCCGTTTTCGGACCAATTGCCGGTCCGGTTTCGGTCTGTTCTTGGTCCGTTTTCGGACCGTTGGACCGGATTTGTTCTTTTTGCTTTCCCCAATCGGAACAACGGTTCGTGAACCGAACGTATTTCGTGCGTCCCAACTTGGTTAATTCAACGAATCCCAACGCGGCCAATTCGGAAATGTTCTTGTAACATCTTTTCGCCACGCCGAACAGTAACGGGAAATCGTCGGCCATCTTTTCGTCGGAATATTGATACCAAACGAACCCGTCAATTGCAACCGTCTTGGTCCATATCGGCAACGTCATAAAGGCCGCCAACGTCGAAACCTGTACCAACGAAAGGTCATTGACAATTGCAAATTCTTGGTCAATGTTCAAATTATACGTCATAACAAAAAAACGCCCGGGGCTTTCAAATGGTTGTGGCGGAAACCAAATTACTTGCACCCGGGCATTATCTTTCCCGTATAACGTTCCGCCACGAACGTTGTTGATGCAAATATACGGTTTATCCCGGTAAAAGCAAATTTTTCGTTGAATTTTCGGGTTTTAGTAATTCCCGTATTTCTCCAATACGATTATCGTTGCATACCAATTCCAATACAGGATAACGGGAATTTTGGTTGGGCTTGTTTGATTTGTGGAAATGTACCGACAAATCGAAAACGGACGTTGTAACGGTCCCGCGCATTGCCTGTACTGAATCGAACGAATCCCGCAAATTTTTGACGCTTGACGCCCGGCCCTTGGTATTCAAAACCCAAACCCCAACAACGCCACGAATCGCCGGAACGATAAACCGCAATGTCAATTCGACGTCCCAATTATCCGCGCCGCGTTTCGTGGGATTGTTTCGTATGATTTGGTCCCAAATATCCGGGTAATTTTCGACGGAATACGGCGCATATTTCTTGCCATCCCATATTTCGAAAATACGACCATCGCCCCGGGCAACCAACGCGCCCTTATCGTCACGGTAAACGAAACGTTCGTTGCACGATATTTCGGCATTGTCAGACGGGAAAACAACTTGAATTGTGTTCGGCCGTTCCCCGAACGCCTTTGCGAATAGTTCCGCATATTTCCCGGTCGCCCGGAACCAATCAATGGATTGCGGCAACCCGCGTTCGTTCTTCATCCCAATATGTAACCGGCCAATTTCGGGCAATCCCAAAATATCGGCCGCCGTCTGTTCGTTTCTGTAAATTCTTCCGCCCATCTTACAATTCGATTTCGTCGTTTAACAAATTATCCTTGGCCGCCTGTTCCGGCGTCGGTCCGGCGGGCTTGGCCGGTTCGGGTTCCTGTTCCCACGGTAATTTTTCGTCAATTTCCGTTTTAACGGGCTTTCCCGGTTCGGACGGGGAATTTATCGGTTCGTGTTCTTTCGTCGCTTTTACGGCCCTTTTACGGCCTTTCTTGGGCGGTTCCGGTTCATCCGTCGTTTCCGGTGCTTTTGCCGCCTGTTCCGGGGCGTCCTTTTCGGCCGATTTCGTCTTGATAAGGTCGGCCAATGATAACGTCAAGATGTTGTCGGCAATCTTTCCGTTGTCAAGGTCCAAAACGCCGCGTACAATCGTCAACGTGTTATCCCGCTTTTCGTCCTCAATGGATGCAAGGGCCAACAGGTATGGCAATTTCCGGGCGTTCACGGAATCGGTTTGGTCTTTCAAATTGTACGTGGGTTTCGTCCGCCAATCCTTGGGCGAAAAGTTGAACACGCGGGCAACCGGGGTTTCCGGGTAATTGACGTTCCACATTTCCCGGTACAAATGCAATTGCAATTCGTGTTCTTCGTAAAACCCTTTCCGGCCGCTTTTGAAATCCACGATTGCGGTAAACTGTTTCCCGCTTTTCGGGTCGGTCATTAGGCACGGCAAATCAATGCAACCGGCGTAATTGTATTTGGGATGGACCAACCCGATTTCGATTGCCAAGGGCTTTACGTTGTAATCCCGGACGAATTGGGCGAACGCCAACACATCCTTGCGGATTTTCGGCAACCATTCGGCAAATACCTTTTCGGGCAAATTTTCCCGTTCCATATAACCCAACAGGACCGCCGGGACGGAATCAAAGTCGTAACGCCGGTTGATTACCAACGTTTCGAATTGGATGTGCATAAACGTTCCGTATGCGGCGGCCAAATCCCGCTTTTCCACGGAACCATCCTTGCCGTTCGCAATCATCCAATCCAACAGGGCGGGCGGCGTCGGCATAACCTGTTTTAACAACGTCGTGACGGACGGGAAAAATTCGGGTTCCCCGGCTTCGTTGAACCGGTAATAATACCTATACCCGTCGGAATTAAGTTGGAACACACGGTACGCGGGTTCTTTCAATGCGTCGGCGTTGAAATATACGGCGCGGATTTCCTCAACGGTCATTCCGGGCTCGATTTCCTTTGCCTGTTCCTGTTCGGGTTCGACCAATGCGGCCAACGCCGGGTCAATTGTCTTTTCTTCTTTCATTGTATCGCCTGTTAAAAATTACATACCTTTCGTTTTCCTGTAATCGTGCCAAAACATCGCCGCAAAGACAACGGAAATGGCAAGCGTAAAGAAATGCGACGGATTCCAAAAAATGGCTACAAAGCACAAAACCGCCATAACCGACCAAATAATGGCCCAAAACAAATTTACCTTTTCCATATCGTTATTCGTTTGAAAGTCCAAACAGAAAATCGGCCGTGCAACCGGTCATTTCGCAAATGATTTTAACCCATTCTTCGTAAATGCGCGGGGTTTTCCCGGCGCAAAGACGGGTAAAATTAACCTGTTGTGCAACCGGCGTGGAATCGGGCCACAACCGGGCGGCAATGTCTTTTTTCAACACTTTGTTGCCCTGTTCCTTTGCGCGGGCAATCGCTTGTTCAATTCGCATCATAATTCATTTGGTGTTTTAATGTATTCGCCACATTCGGCGCAACGATAAACGTAATTATCAACGACGTATGAATTTGGCGTGTAATAATCGCCATCATTCAGTTCGTGGCCCTCTGTTTCGACAAATTCCAATTCGCCGCCGCAATGCGGGCAATCGCCGTCGCCCACGATTGTAAGGGCGCAAAACGCGTCGAACACGTCGGCCGGGATGGAACGGGTTTCGTCGTCGTACAGGTATTCGGCCAAAACGGCGCAAACATCGGAAACGTATTGCGGGCCGGTCGCAATCAACACGGATTCGCCCCAATTGTCGTTCGGGTCCTCAATCATTCCCGCATCAACCAACGCGGCCAAAAGTTCGACCGCCACGGTTTCCGGTCGGGCCGCCTTGGCGGCCGCAACCCGGTTCAAATTTTCGTCAATCTTGAATCGCATAACAGTTCCGGGAATCCGCCCGGTCGGGGTTTATTGGCCCCGGTTGCCCGGGGCCGGGTTTATTTATTCGATAACCAAATTTTCCATTTCCTTTGCGTCGAATGTGTAACCGTGTTTCGCAAACTCTTTGACGGCGGCCCGCTTCGCGGTTTTCTCATTCTTATATCCGTGGCCAATGCTAAACCAATATTCGCCGTCTTGCATCGCCATTACCAAAATATTGATGCCGCCATTGAGGAAGAAAGAAACGGCCTTGTGGTCGGAATTGTTGCATTTAATCGTTGCCATAACTTGTAAAGTTTTTGTTTCCCGGAACCCGCCGGGTCGGTTTGGTTGGTTCCTCAACCCGGGTACAAAGATAGGCATTATTTCCTAATTACCAAAAAAAAGTTGATAATTTTTCAAAAAATCTTTTTCGGCCATTAAGAAACCGTTTTTGGCCAACCGGGACCGGGCCAAACCGGCCAATACTTATTTTTCCCGAATTTTCGTTTTACGGGCCTTTCGGCCGCCGGACGGTCCGTTGGTCCATTTTACCGGGAAATGCCGCCAAATCGCCCGAAATGGGCCAATACGGGCCGGAACGGAAAACGGCCGACGTTTCGCAACATTGGCCGTTCCCACATAATCGGTATATGAAACTAAAAAGCAATGGCAAAGATACGAAAAACCCGGGATGATTCCCGGGCCAATCGTTATTTGTAAATTTCGTTGTTGATGTGTTTATGGATTAGCGAATAAACCGCAATGATTGCCGATTTGTTTTCGTTGTATTCCTGTTGCGGGCAATCGGCCACGAAATTTTCGAATTGCTTGTACAGGGCTTGCAACTGTTCCAACGTCATTGTGTACCGGCGGCATCCGGTTTCGTCAATGATTCCGCGTTGTTCAACCGGGATGGAAATAACGCGCTTGATTCCGTATTTCATATTGCTTTTGGATTGTGGCCCGGGTTTCCCCGGGCCGGGATTGATTAGTATATTTTTTCGATTTTGACGATTTGGGCTTTGGCCTTTTCGTACCAATGTTGGCCACGGTCGCGTTCAATTCTTTTCATCTTCGCACCCTCAACCCAATAGGCCCGATAATTTTTCATAAAGGATTCGTCCGTGGTTACAATTTCAACCGGAAGATTCAAAACCCATTCAACGGCGGCGGCCTTTTCGGCGGCGTTCATCTTGGAATAGGGCTTATCGAACGCGGAAAGACGAACGGAAGAATAACCCTTTTTGGATTCCTTGGCATAAATCGCGCAATTACCGGTTTCATCGAAAACCATAATGTCGCGGTCGAATCGGTCAAAGGCCGGGAAACGCGCCGCAATCATTTGCGCAAATTCGGAATTGGATAACGTTTTGTTCATTGTCTGTTTCTTTACCGGGAACCGGCCCGGGCCGTGGTGTTCTATCTTGAACCCGATACAAAGGTACAACAATTTTTTATATTACCAAACATTTTTTCTATATTTTTTCGATTTTTTGCAAAAATTTGTGGTTTTCGTGCAAGATTCCGGGCCGAACCGGGTATATTTGCATACGATAACCCCAAAAATCAATCGTTATGCCCGTTAGAAAAGTGCCCGGCGGCTATCAATGGGGCCAATCCGGGAAAGTTTACCCAACCAAAGCACAAGCAGAAGCGCAAGGCCGTGCAATTTACGCATCCGGTTACAGGGAAAAGCCCACGCAAAGCAAAAAGAAATAGGGAACCGCCGGATTATCCGGGAAATTCCCTATCTTTGCCGTGTCTTTTTACCCACGTATCGCCCACACGGTATTTTGACCGCCGCGCCCGGGAAACCGGGTGCGGTTTTTTATCGCCTGTTGTGCGGATTCCGCGCCCGGATTTTGGCGGCCAATTCCGGCCGATTCTTGCACATATAATCGTACACGTACAATTCGCCGTAAAAGCCGGTTTCCAATTGATATTGCGCCATTGTCAACGGGTCCAATTCAATGCAAGCCGCGTACAACTCTTTCCGGACGTCCCGATGTAATGCCCGTTCAAAGGTCGGGTCAACGTACAGGTCGCCGACCTTGACAAACGCGTGTTCGATGGGTAACAGGCCATACGCATACGCGAAGCCCTCAACGTATTTTGTTTCGGGTACGTCCGGGTCGAAATGCCCGGCCATCCACGCCACACGTTCGACCAAATCCGCCGCGTTCCTGTAACACATTTTTTGTTGTGTCTTGTACCCGGTATTCTTGAACAGAAATTGCAATTGTTCCGGCGTGAACGCGTCGCGCATCCGGACGCATTGGACCGGCCGGGCGTCGTTCGCCTGTTGTTCGAACCACGCTTTTTGTTCCGGGTTCCAATCGAACGACGCCTTGGCGCGTAATTCTTCGATGATGTGGTTTGTTTCCATCGTTATTTCCTTTTCGGTCGTTTCAATATCTTTCCGGGCAATGCGTATGGCGGCGTGGCCCAACCGCAATATACGGTTTCGGATATTGGCCGACCTTTCAATTTGCGGTCCGCATAACAACGGCCATCCCTGTATGAATGGCGGCCGCAATGTTCGCATTGTTCCCGGGTCATATCATCGTTTCTTTTTTCTTTCTTTTTTCCGCCGTTCCCGGCGTTTGTCTTTACCGGACGGGTACAAATATTCGGCGTCAAGTAAAACCGGAAGATTTGCCCTTTCAAATATCTTTTCCACGCTATACGGGATTTCTTTTTTTAATGTTATCATCTTATCGCGTGTTTGGTGTTGTCTTTTTCCCGCCGCATCGTTCCGCCAATTCGATTAACAAGCGTTCGTTGTCGGAATCTTTCGGAACAATGATTTGGGCGATTTCGCCCATAATGTCGAACAGGTAATAATCGGGTCGCGGGTCGGCCAACATTAGTTCATAATGGAAATATTCGGGACCAATATCCGAAAGGAAAGCGAACGCCAAAACCTTGTATTCCCGAATACCGTCTTTTTCCATTACGGCGCGGTATTCATCGCCTTTCGTGCTTTTGCTATTCCGTGCCATTGCTGAAAAAATCTTTACGGTAATTTTCAATCGCCTTTCGGGCCGCTTGGGACGGCGTGGCCGCCACGATTACATAAGTTTTGCGCGGTGCGTGGTTGTTTTGACCAAAACCACGACATAAGCAATTAAACGCCTTTTCCCCGGGCTTGACGATAACGAACGATACGTTGTGTTCGGAAACCTCAACGACCGACGCCGGATTGCCAAATTTGAATTTTTGCATATCTGTTTATTTTTGGTTGTTTTCCTCAATGAATTGTAACAATCCCTTGAACGCATCTTGCGCACCCATCAACCGCCAATGCCGTTCCAAATCTTCCGGCGATTGGCCAATTAACGCGTCGTGAATGAATGATTGCCGCCGGGCAATTTCTTTTCTTATATCCTCAACAGACATTTTATTGATGTTTTAAGACTGAATCAATTACACGTTTCGCCCATTCAAGCGACGAAACCCATTTGTTCCCGGTCGCAAAATCAATCCGGTAACGCGTACCGTGTTGGAAGATTCCGACGCCCCGGTATTCGTACATATTTCCGGTTACGTGGCCCGGGAAAACCACATTGTGCAATTCTTTCATAAGGCGTGGAAATTAAGCAACATAAAACGTTATGCGGATTCCCCGGCGTAACTTGCAACAAAATTTGTCGTCCATACAGGCAAACGCCCGGTCCAAAAGACGGTTGCAAAGTTCAATATCGTTGACCATTTTAAGGAACCCGGAAACGCCCACAAGCGTATTAACCTTTTTGCCATCGAACAGGCCGGAAACCTTGATTTTGTAATTGCCGTTGATTTCGCGGGTTGTGTATTTTAACGTTGCCATAACTGTTGTTACTTTTGTTCGGGGAACCGGCCCCGGCCGTCGGATTGTTATATCAACCACGGCACAAAGGTAGGCAATTATTTTTAATTACCAAAACTTTTTTCTATATTTTTTCAAGTTCGGGCCAAAATAAGTTATTTTTCGCGTTTCTTCGATTTAAAACACTTTTACGGCGCGGACGATAACTTGTACCGTCCAACCCGCGAAAGCCCCGGAAAACGCCTAAAAATGGCCAAATCCGGTATGGCACAAAAAACCGGCCGCATTTCACAACGTGGCCGGTCTGTTCTTTATGAAAAAATTATTATGTAAATGATTGCGCCACAAAGATAATAAAAACCGGGCGGATTTCTCAACCGGCACGGTAAAACATAATCAATTATGAGTATAAAAAACCAATGGCAAAGATAATCATTTGCGTTCAATAACGACGTGTTCAACGCCTAAAATTTCCGTGTGCGGATTACGGGAAACAACGTTTAATTCGCGGTCCTTTATTTTTCTTGTTTTCCAAAACAAGAATCGTTTGTATTTGACCGTTTCCGCCAACAATAGGGAATCCCGGTTGGTCAACTTGCCCGTGAATTGGTCTTTGGTCAATATCCCATCGAAATTATACCACGCGTCGCCGCAATGGACCGCGACCGCCGGGGTTATGATGGAATCCCGGACCAACACGACGGTATCGCGTGGAACCGCCCGCAAATCAATGATGGTTTGGGATTGTGTTTTGTTGACGGCGGCCAAATCCCGGTTGCGTTGTTTCAACGACCGTATCAATTCGGCGTCGTCGGCCCGGAACCGTTCGTATTCCTTTACGGTCAATTCAAGCGATTGCACCCGGGCGGCGTTCAAAGAATCCCGGACACGGTAACGTTCGACGTCGGACAACAACGCGGCCGTGTTCCCGGCGTACCGGTCCCGTTCGGCGGCCAACTGTTTGATGCGCCGTTGTTGCCCGGCACAAAACAACAGGATTGCGGCCAAAAGGACCGCAACCCCGATTTCGATTTTGGTACGAACGCCCATTATCCCGCGATATTGGTTTTATCCGTACTGTTGTACGCCCATCCGCTTTCCGTATGGTCATACGACACGGTTTCGACCGTGGACGCGTCGGTGTACGTCAAACACAAACCGCCATTTTCGGCGTCTTTGTAGGAAACGACGTACAGGTGTTTCGCGGTTCCGGTTTTCTTTGCGACCTTATCGCCGACGTTCAATGCGTCCAATTGGTCGTCGGTTAAACCGGTAATGTCGGCAACCTCAATCGGCACGGCCGCGCCCGCAAGGTCCAACAGGATTTCGGCCAAAGCCCCGCCAAGGTCAATTTGGTTTCCTTGACCGGCGATTTTCGCGTTAATCAACGCAATAAGTTGTTGTTTGTCCATAATACTTTAACGTTAAAGGTTTATGCAAAGGTAATCATTTTTTCGTCCGGACAACGCCGCCCAATTTATCCGCCCATTTTTCAGTATAAAACGAATAATACGACACGCCACGCGACGGGTTCCAATACCAAGCCCACAACAACGACGGAATACCCACGACAAACAGGTATAACGGCCCCAAATAAAGCGATTGGCGGGCGTGGCCGTGTTCGTGGTCCCATAACGTCGGGTTGTCTTTATAACCGTCAATATTAACGCGTTTAACCATTATTGTACGGCCAAGCGATATTCCGCCCGGGAAATTCGGCCTTTGAATAACGACGCAATGTTTATACAAAAGCGGAAACAAAGGAAAACCGCCGTATATTAAACGGATAACAAGCCCGACAATATTTTGCGGGGCTTGCCATATCCACAACAGAATTTCAACAATCAATTTCATTTCCTTTTCGCCGTGCAAATCGCCATTGGAAATTCGTCGCGTACAGAAAAACACGGGCATTGTTTTATCCATTCGTTTTTCGAAATCTTGCCGTCGCCGTTCTTATCCGGTGACGCGTCACGATGGCCGATTACCTCTTTGATTGTCGGGTATTCATCCATCAACCGGTAAACCAATTCGGCCAATGCCTTTTTCTGTTCCGGCGTACGGGTATCGGCGGCGTTTCCGTTTTCGTCAAGGCCGCCAACGTACACGATTCCGATTGAATGTTTGTTGTACGACACGCCCGACAATCCGGCCGTGTTGCAATGCGCCCCGTCACGGGTCAACGGGCGGCCCTGTTCAATCGTCCCGTCAAGACGGATAACGTAATTGTACCCAATCCCGGCAAATCCACGTTCTTTATGCCATTTGTCAATGTCGGACGCGTGTATGTCTTGCCCGGCACGGGTCGCCGTACAATGGATTACGATTGCATCAATTGTTTTCATCGTCTTTATCTTTTGCAATTGGACACGAACCGAACCGTTCGCAACGCTTTTTCAAACGGTCGTCATTCGCCATGTCAACCGGGCATTTAATATCCGGGTTTGTGTATTTATGGGCGCAAAATTGGGATTGCATAATGACAGACGATTTTTCGGCCGAATCCAACTTTTCGCGTTCATAATCGGCGTTCCGTTCTTCGTAAAACTTTTTTTGTTCCGCCAACAGGTCGCGGAACATATCATACGGTGTTTTGCGCTTATCTTCGCGGGCTTTAATCCATCCCCAAATTCCGCCGCCCGCGAACAGGGAAAGAAAACCCGTAATGATTGTTACCCAAATATTTGTTTCCATCTTTAATTAACTGTTATTTCCGGAAAATCAATTAAAATTTGTTCAAATATAACTTTGGAACCGGCCGATGTTGGGTGTATGCCGTCACTTGATAACAAACCGGTGTACCAATTCCCGCTTGTATCGCATCCAACCGCCTTTGCAATGTCAATAAAGCGTTTACCCAACGATTTAACGTAATTGGATAATCCCGTATGTTGACGCGTTGGAACGGTCGGAATGGTTGCCAAAATGGGCGTAATATCATAATTGGCACAAAGGGCCAAAAACGCATCCAAATTCGTCTTGGCGGTCGAATTAACTGTTATTGTTTCGCCCGAAACCGTGTCGTTCCCGTCATTCATCCCCAACAACCAAACCACAAACGCCGGTTTGAATCCAAGGTTTAACAGGTTTTGCAACACGGGCAATTGGTCGGCTTGGTCCATTCCGCCCTTTGCACATAACAACCAATTGTTATATCCGTTCAAGAACAACCAATACGATAACCGCTTTTGCAAATAGGTAAATTCGCAATATGAATCGCCGAATACCCAAATATTTTTGCTTTCGTCTTTCGGGAAAAACGACAAATTGACGTCCACGGAATCGGTCGTATTATTGTTGGTTATAAACGGCGTTCCATATCCCCAATAATTATTTGCATTGAGAACAAACGTATTTCCCAAATTGTCGCACAACGTAATGTTCACTTGCAAAACATCATCATTGATAACGGACGATGGCGGCAAAATTTGCGTATCAACAATAACGGTCGTGTGTTCTGTTAATGTAAGGCCGTGGGCGGCGGTCGCGGGTGTGCTTCCCGTGTCCATACGTTTAAGCGTTATATTTGTCGGTGTAATGGTAATGTAATAACCCAAATATGCCGTTAAAGCCGTCCCGCCAACGCCAATTACAATACTTTCAACCGTTCCGTCAATATGCGCCACAAAAGACACATTCTTTTTGACATATTGATTTGCCAACGTCAACGATGCGCCCGGGGCCAACGTTCCGGAACCACGCAATGAATCAAAGCGCAATACCGATGAACCAATTAACGCTTTTACGCCGTCACTCAAATTGTCGTATTCAACTTGGCCATTTTGCAACGCGGCATAATATCCGCCGATTGGGCTATATTCTTGATATGCCGTGCGCGTCGAACCATATTCCAATTGTATTAACGTGCGTGTCATCAATATCGAAAAACGAATATACGCACATCCAACGGGCGTTGTAAACGTCTTGTTATATGTGGAACGTGACGAAAGGAACGTTTTGTTTGCGTCGTAATAACACAAATACATTGACGACGACAACGTTACGCCAACGTTTCCGTTTGCGCTTAAACAATAATCCGTTTCGGCCTGTACGGGTACGTAATCCGAAATATCAATATTACTGTTTCGTTTTTCAACGCCCGCGTCATTAAGATAATAACCCGTTACAAGTATTTTTCCGTCCCAAAGGTTTTTACCAACCTTGACGTCAACTTTTTTCGTCTTTAATTCTTCGATTCCGTCAATTAACGGTATTTCATATCCGCCGATTGGACTATATGGATAATAAGACGTTCGAACGCCGCCCAATTCCAACATTATTTCCGTTATACTTGTGTAATAGGTAAAACGGATAAATGCGCAATTGGCCGGTGTTGTAAAAGTAACTTTTGTTGCGGCGGTTTCTTGATATTGCGTACTTAACAAGTTTTTGTCACTATCATAAAAACCGCGATAATTCTTGCCAACGACCACATCATTTGCCGCGCTTAAATGATATATTGTGTTCGCTTGTACAGGAATGAAACCCGAAATATTCATGCCCGTTGCGGTTATTTGCGACCCGTCGGAAGATAAATACCGACCAACCGAAATGTCCGGCGCATTGGGATTAAAAAGATTTTTTCCAACCGATATATCAACCTTGTTTTTTTGCAAGGAATATACGTTATCAATTAGTCCATTGATATACCCGCCGATAACGTTATATTCCAAATATTCGGTTCTTTCCGAACCCGTTTCCAACATTATTTCCGTTGCGTTTCGCCTGTATGTAAAACGAACGAACGCACAATTTGGCGGCGTTGTAAAATCATTCGTGTTTTGGAATTGAACACTTAACAACGTTTTATTCGAATCATAAAATGCACGGTAATACGAACCAACGGAACCGTCATTTGACGCGCTTAAATGGTAATCAACTTGCGCCGTAACGGGGATATATCCGGAAATATTACTTGTTTCGCTTGTTGGCGTGGAACCGGCGGATGAAATATAATGATATTCCACAATATCATCCGCGTTCGGGTCGAAAAGGTTTTTTCCGGCCCTTTTATCAACCTTGTTTTTCTGTAACGCGGTAATTGCTTCGTCATAATCTTTTCCAACCGCAACCGTTTGAACAACCCACGAACCGTTGTATTTGAAAACGCCCAAGTAACCCGACGGAACGACCGCCGAATTGAAATTTGGATATGTACCGGAACCGGCAATATAAACCACGTTTTGGTCGGGCGTTCCCGGGTTTGTTGATTCATTCGCAACGCCGACAAATTGGCAATTTGCGCCAAGCGAATTAACAATTGCCAACAATGTTTGTTGCAAAATCGGCCCGGTAATTTCATTGTTCCCGTTGGCCGCAATGGTCGTTTGAATCGCCGATATTAACGTTGCGTAATTTGCCATCTTATTGGTTGTTAAAGTCGTTATTGAAATCGTCGTTGAAATCGCCGCGTTGGGCCTTTATGAAACCAACGCCAATTTTCTTTGCAACGGTCGCCGTATCGAAAACCGCTTCAACGGCCGCGACGTCGCCGTTATCTTCCCATTCCGGGGTTATTAAGAACGTGTCCAAACTGTATGTTTGCCCGTGGTATTCGATTTGCGCAAAATCGGCCATCCGGATAAATCGCATTACATCCAACAGGTATTCGGACGCAAGGAAATTAAACCGGTATCGTTTTTCGGAAATCTGTTTGGTCGGGAAAAAATAACCATCCCGGGTTTCGCCCTCTTCCTCAAACGGATATTCGGGTTTTGCAATGTCCGCTTTCAAATACAAAACGTTCTTGAACGCCGGATTTGTGTACACAATCGTTCCGGCGTCCATCGTGAAATCGGCAAGGTCCCACCAAGTAATTTTCAAATACGGTTGAATGTCGTTTACGACCGTAAAGATTTCGGAAACCCTTACAATTTGCCAATTTCCCCACGTAACCAACAAATAATAACGTCCGTTTTGTAATGCGTTCACAACGGGCAATTGCCCCGGGAAAACCCAAACGTCGTAACCCAATGACGCAAATTCCTTTTTTGTTATTCCGTTACGGATTTCCGTTGTAATTCCGGCAATCTGTTGGTCCGTATTTGCGTCGTATATGGTTGCGCCGCTTATATTCGACGGCGTTAAATTCGTATGTTCCGTAATTATTTGAAATGGCAACAGGAATCCGGCCGGACAATACAATGGATATACACGACCGTATAACCACCATTTACGGGCGTTCTGTTGGTCCAATGACGTATAAAACGGCAATACTGATAAGTTGTTATTCGGTATCATATTTCAACGTTGCGTTTGCGTTCCGGCTTGACAAATTTATGGATAATTTTTCAATAACGCCGTTACCCAAATTTGTTTTCACTAATTCGACCAAATCCGGGTCCGTCAATACCGGGAAACGTATTGTTTGTTCTTTTAATTTCTTGATTCCTTGCGCAACCATTTGGACGCCGTTTATTTTGTAGTCCGGCGCGGGCATATCATACGCATAATATTGTTGTAACAGGCAAAACGCCACGTATGCGTTTTGCAAAATATGGTCCGTGTTGTTGTATTGAATATTAACGTAGGGCAAGTTGTGTTCTTCCGGATAACCAAGGACAACCAAGGACGTCGGACGATACGACGGGTTGGACGACGACGCGCCAATGTAAATGTACATATAAACGGTTCCGTAACCCGGCACGGTATATTCAACCGTCGTGTTCGCATCTTGCGATATTAACGACGTTCCGGAAACATAAGGAACAGTCCCGCCCGACGTCGCGTTGTCATTGTTGGTCAACCAAGCGATACGGGCCGGGTTATTCGCGTTGGACGTTAACCGTATCTTTTGACCGGCCGTTAATTGAATACGGACGTGTTTGTACGAACTGTTCGTTCCCCAATTCAATGTTGACGGACTAATATTGTAGTTTTTTAACGATTGCGTCGTTAAATCAATGTTCGTATCGGCTTGCCCGGGCGTATATTTGGCCGCAAGTAACACAAACCCGTCTTTCGATATTTCGCCCGGATTCAACAAAATATAATCAATGTCCGACGTGAATTTTGACACATCAATTTGTTCGATGTTATCCGGGTTAACGTATTTGGAAACAACGTCAATTGGGAATCCGTCGAATAATTGGGTTACATCGTCCATCCAACCAAATTGATACCGTGCCGCCATTTCCGGTTTGTCGAATTTGAATTGGTCCCGTCCGAACGCCCACGGCTTCCCGTTTCGTGGAACCTGTTGCGTTGTTAAGTCAATTCCGACAACCGGCGAACCATCATACGAACCGCCATTGCGAAAATATTGGATGTGTTCGATATGTAAACGGTCGCTATCATCCACGAACCAATAACAACGGAAACAATCGCGCAACATATCAAAAACATTGCGTAATGTTATCGGGGCCTTTTGCGCCGGTTGGTCATAACCGGCCGTAACAATATTGGATTTCGGGGTTATGAACAAACGGAAATCCAAACCGGTTATCGGGTTTGTATCGTATGGATAAAAGAATTGCGAACACGTATAATTCGCACGGAAAACAACGTTTGGCGCAACCTTATTTAACAGGACCTGTAAAACAGACCAAAGCGGGTACGCGTGGCGAATCGTGAACGGTTGCCGTCCGGATTCCTCAACCAACCAATCGAACGCCGAAAAGGTAAACCAAATGGAAACACGGCCCCAAGCGTTGCGGGCAACGGGGAAAAATTCTTGCGACGTCAACGAATACGGTTGTTGGTAATATTCGTTCGGTTGATATAATCCCCATTGGGTCGGCGTTTCGGTCAACCTATTGGAAAATGCGATTGTATCGGGGAAATAATACCCAATTACCCGGGTGTAATTTCTGTTGTTTTCAACTATATCGTCCGCCGGAATCGGGTATGTACTGATTCCGTTTATTTCTTCCGTATCACAAACGAATCGGGAATAAACCGGCGTTTCGTGGATGTATAATGTTACGTTTCCCGTCGCGCCGTTTTGTGGCGTCAACGTGACCGTCAACGGCAACGTTATCAATTGCGGAACGCCCGTCCAAACATTTTCCCACAATATGGTAGAATCGGAATTACGGATTATATACCACGCTTGAATAGAACCGCCGCCGCCCGCTTGGTATTGATAACGCAACGTGTAATCGCCATTGACGAAATCTTGAACGCCCTGTGTGTTCCCGTCGAATTTCGAACCGGTTATTACGCCCGTTAAAATGTCGGGCAATTCCGGGTCCGTTGTCCCCGAAACATCCGCAATCAACAAAGATTTGTTCAACGAAAAATGGAAAGCGTTAACCAATTTGGTTTCGTCGCTTTCGGGTTCCGCTTCCTGTTCCCACCACATACCCGAAAGAAAACAACCAATGACGGATTGGCCCGGAACGTAAACTTGTACCATTGGCCGTTTATCGGCCTTTACGGGTACGATTTCCGGGGCCAATTCGATAAGGTTATATTCTTTATCCAACCCGGCCAAAATATCGTTATATTGGTCCAAAACGGTCGGTTTTACGGAAACCGTTTGCGTGTCCGCGTCAAATTCGCAATCCGTTTTCCAAAAGGTCCCGCGCCAATAGGACGCCCACGATATGCCCGCGTTCGTCGAAATGAATATTTCCAACACAAATTGCGTGTCGAACGCTTGGGAAACGATAAACATATAATCGTCGCTTTCGAACGTCAAATTTCCGGACAACTTGGCCCGGAAAAATTCTTGGCCGGATTCCTTTTCAAAGTCCTTGGCCAAATCGTCCTTATAAATCGGGTACGCCCGTTGCGTCGTGTTCCCGGCGGTCAATTCAAACTTGTATATCGGGTTCATTACGATTTGATTTTACGGGTTAAATTCTTGTACCGGATAATCGTGTTTCCTTGACCATCAACGTACCGGGTTTCGTCGCCCTGTTGACGGATTGCGGCAACGTCCTTTTCAAGCCCGGAAACGTCCGTTTTGCCGCCGCCAATAAGTTGGACGGCATAACCGGCCATCGCGGCGTTTGCACGTTGGTAACGGTCCGCAAATGTGCCATCGTTAAACGAATTGATAACATCCGGGATAACGTCACGGAATCGGCGGGAATTTCGCTTGTTGATAACGGCGAAAAATTCGCCGCCCTCGGCACGGCGTCGGGTCCCGTTGGGCTTGGTTCCCAAATCAATGTCGTTGCCGCTTGCGTGGCTTCCGCCCTGTAACAACTCAACCGTACCGTCGCCGTATTGTTCCGTGTTTTGTTTGGAAACCTGTACGGCCTTAATCTTGGCGGCCGCGAACGACGCCCACATTGTGACCAACGCGGCGGCGGCCAACCCGGGACCGACAACAGGAATACCGGACAACGACGACCAAATGTTGGCCGACGCGGTTATTAAACTTGACGCTTGCGTAATCGAATCGGCGGCCAATTGGGCCTTTTGTGCTTTCTGTTGTTCCTTTAACGCCTTTTCGCGGTTTTTCTTGGCCAATTCCAATTCCTTTTGCGCGGTTTCAACCTCATTGGCATAACCGGCGTTCCGGGCTTCAATTTCGGCGTCCAACGTGCGTTGCGCGGCGTCAACTTGGGCGTTGGCCGCATTAACGGCCGCTTCCGCCGCCGCGTTCCAAGAATCAACCAACGAACCGATTGAATCTTTAACGGAATCAATGGCCGTATTCAATGCGCTTTGTTGGTCGGAATCCAAGTTGATACCCAACAATTCATAAAGATTGTTGTACCCCAATTTCTTGGTTTCCTTTTCAATCCCGGCAATGGTCGCTTTAATGGCGGCGATTTCGTCGGCCGTCATTTTCTTTGTGGCCGTTTCATTCAACTTTAATATCGCTTCCAACCGGGCCTTTTCCTGTTGTAACTTGAACAACGTTTTTTGGCGTTCGTTCCGGTCCAACAAATCAAATTCCGCTTGGGCCAAATCTTGGGCGGCCGCCAAATCCCGTTCGGCCAATTTGTGGTTGAAATCGGCGGATTCTTTCAAGCGCAACGCGTCGTATTTGGCGTTAATGGCCGTTTCCGCTTGGCGTACCTTTTCATCCTTTTGCCGGTTTTGCTCAATTTCGATTTCACGTTGTTTTTCGATGTTCGCCAACCGCAATTCCAACATCCGTTCGGTTCCATCTTCCGTTATGGCGATTTCCAATTGGATTGCCTGTTGTTCGGCCTGTAACCGTTGGACGTTTAATTTGGAAACCTCGTTGTTAAACGTCTTGACGGCATCCAATTTTTGTTTGTCGTACTTGGCATTTATGGCGGCTTCGTCTTGCCGTTCGGACGTGGTTTTTTGCCTGTTCTGTTCCAATTCCAATTGCCGTTGCGCTTCGATTTTGTCTTGGCGCAATTCCAACATCTTTTGCGTTCCGGCTTCCGTAATGGAAATTTCCAAATCAATGGATTCGATAACCGCCCGGCGGTCGGCAATGCGTTGTTTCTTGGCCGCTTCGATGGCCTTTTTCTGTTCGGCCGCCAATTCCTTTTGTTTCCGTTCCGCTTCCGCCTGTGTCTGTGCCGCTTGCCGTGCCGCTTCGTCGGCGTCGTTCTGTATCTGTGTAATGACAATTCCCGCCGCTTGCCGTATCGCCTTTGCATTATCGGCGGTAATTTTCGCCATACGTTGTTTTTGGCCGAATCCCAACCATTTGTTCAACACGCCATCGAAAACGGCATCCTTTCCGGCTTTTTCGGCCGAACTTTCGAATTGTTCAACAAACGCATTGATGTAATTTTGGGCGGCGTCCGCGCCATATTGTTTGTAATATTCTTGGAATGTTTCCGTATATTTTTCCGCCGATTCGGATATGCGCGTTTCCCGTGGGAACAACAATTCTTGCGTCTTTTGTATTAACTTGGTCAACCAATCAATCGTATCTTTGATTGCGCCGTTTGAATCTTGGAAAGCAAGCGTTAATCCCTCCCACGCGGATTTCAACAATAGGGTTGAACCCTCAACCGTATTCAACCGTTCTTTTTCGATGCGTTCCAATTCGCCGTTCACATCTTCCAAAGATTGGCGCAATTCACGGGCCGAATCGGCCCCGGAAATGAACGCCGTAAAGGCCGCCACGCTTCGCCGGTCGGTCAATTCCAACGCTTCGTTCAAATCCGTTCCGGACTTGCGTAATTTAATCAACCCATCAATGATTTCGTCGAACGTCTTTGCCGGGCCGCCCATCGCCTTGGCCAACTTTCCGTTTGCATCGGCCAATTTCAAGATGATGTTACGTGTTGCGGTCGCCGCGCTTGACGCATCGAAACCGGCATTGGCCAACGAACCCAACAACGCGGTCGTGTCCTTGACGGAAAGGCCGAACGCATTTGCAACAGGGAATACCGTACCAATCGAATTTTGGATGCGTTCAAAGGACAACGCGGATTTGTTGGTTGCGACGGCCAACGTTGCCAAAACATCGTCCGTGTCTTTACTTGTAAGATTGAACGCCCGCAATGTGGAACCGGCCACGGACGCCGCGTCCGCAAGATTGGCCCCAACCGCCGTTGAAAATTGCAAGATGGATTTTTGCATTGACATTATGGACCCTTGGCCGAATCCAAGTTTTGCCAATTCGGTTTGCAATTGAACAACTTGCGACGCCGTATATTCCGTTGTCCGCCCCAACATTAAGGCCGAATCAGTTAACGCTTTCATTTCGGCCCGGGTCGTTCCCAATATCGTTGACAAATTGGCGTTGGCCTGTTCGAATTCGCGCATTGTCTTTGCCGAACCCGTCAAGTAACGTACAAATACCATCAATATTGCGACCGTTCCGTTTAATGCCGTCGCAAAACCCTGTACGGCCTTTGCGCCCATTGGCAACCCGGACGTGCCGATGTTGTGCAATTGGGTGCGCATATTGGTAAATCCCGTTACAACTTGACCAATCGGCCCGGGCAAACCCTTTAATGCGTTTTGATAATGGCCCACTTCAAGCGTGTATTTTCCGGTCGCCTGTTGTAAACGGCTCATTTCCTCATAAATCAACCGCGTTTCGGTTTCAAGTTCCTTGCCAACGCCCGCCGTCCGCCTTTCTTCGGCCGACATTTCGTTAAGACGAATTTTGTTCAAACGATATTGTGCCGACAAACGTTTATAAGAACCCTCTTTGGAATTATTAAGTTCCACCAACAATTTATCAATACGTTGTTGTTCCTTAGTCGCTTGAATTACGGATTGTTTTTGCCTGTACGCGTCGCGTTCTTCCTTGTTAAATCTTGCATAATGCGACGCCAATTTATCCGATTCGGCGGATAATGACGCAATGGTTTGCCGTTGTTCTTCCGTAGCCCCGGATAAGTTGCCCATACTCTTTGCCGCTTCCGCCGCCGCGCCTTGAATCTTGCTTTTGGCGGATTCGTACTTTTGTATTAATTCATCCAATTGGGCAATCAAATTGGTAATTGAATTGTCCGGCGTAATAAGGTCGGAATAACGAATCGGGTTCGGATTATCCATAATATTTCCAAATTAAATTGTTTGCCGTTTTGTATTTTCCATTTGCGGCATAAGAAATCGAATGTCTATTTGTCCCTGTTTCACGGGCCGCAATTGTTATTGTTGGCCATTCGCCAACCATCTTTCCGTCCATCATATACGCCCGTATCCGTTTTCGGTGTGTTGCTTTTTCCCCAACATATTTTTTCCGTGCAACAACCGTGTTTTTGTTTCTGCAATTGGTTTTATGGTCAACCCAACGCAAATTTTCCGGAATATTCCTTTTTTTTTCGCCGTCTATATGGTCAATTTCCGGCAATCCGTCGGGATTCGGAACAAAGGCCATTGCGACCAAACGATGAACGCGTACCGTTTTCCGCTTCCCGGAATTGTCATATAAATAAACTACATTATAACCAACGTGGTCAATTGCGATTTTCAAAATTCTTGTTTTTCGTTGAATAGAATAACGCGCCGTTGTTTCACGGGCCAATGAACGAACGCGCCCCGCGTCGCTTACTTGATAAATTGGCTTGTAACCATCAATGTTTTTCCAAATTTCCATAACCATAAATTTTTCACAAATTTAATAAATCATACGGGAATGAAAAATAATTGGGTTTGTTATTCTTTTCAAAAATGCCGTATAACGGCGTTTCTTTCCTCGGATGGTAAATTGTATGTCTTTTATCCTTAACGCCCGGATTTGGCCCGTTTTTGGGCCTTTTCGGCCTGTTTTGCCCTTTCCTTGACAAAATCAAACGCGTTGTAAAATTCCAAAACGGAATAATCCTTGGGTTTGACGTGCAATTGTTCGGACAAAACCAAACAAAGGTTTTCAAATTGGCGGTCAAACTGTATTTCCACGCCATCCGAACCGGCAAACGATTTCGGGTTGGAATACGTTATTAACGCCGTCGTCAACTTTTCGATTTCCGGCGTTGCATCCGGGTTGTTTACGCCCGCAATGATGTTCGCCAAAACCGCCATCGTCCGTTTCTTCAAAAGGTCGTAATATTCTTTAATTTCGGAATCGGCGAACAGGCCCGGGAAATACAACCTTAATTCCCCGTCAATTTTTTTTTTGACCGCTTCCAATTGGGCGGTCAACTCTTTTTCGGGGACGTCTTGCAAGGTTTCCAACAATTCGGTCAACGCAACGTCGGAAAGGTCGTTGCAATCCCGGCCGTCAATCTTCGTTACCAACACGGCAAACGCCCGGTGTTTTGGGTTGATTCCCGTTTGGATAAAATAAACCGCTTGGCGCAAATTTTCCAATTCCTGTTGCGCCTTTTCCGGCTTTCCGTCCATAAGATACCGGCGCGTTTTCTCAATGCGTTGGTCGAACGCCGTAATGTCGGCCCCAATACCCGCATCAATCAACAACAACTTTTGGTATTTATGGAAACGCACAATCGGCAATTCTTCGATTGTGTCGTACATTTCCACCGTGTGTTTTCCAATCTTGACCGTTACCATAATTCCCGAGCGATAACTGTTGAACAAAACGGCACGGCCAACAACCACCATTGGCCCGTTGCCACGCACAAAGTTAGCGAAATAACGACGGAAACCCACCACGAACAACAGAATTTACAATTGAACAATTCGTTAAAAAAGTCGTTCGGCGCGTGGATTTGCAACCATTCCATCCAATGCCATTTCGTTGCCAAAGACAACAGGAACGCGGCCGCCAAAGCAACGACCGCAACCCAACAAACAAATTCAATTATCATATTTCCAAATATAATTTCCGGCGGTTTTTCTCTTGCCACGGCAACACGCGCCAATATCGCCTTTGTTTATTCCTGTTTCCCGGCTTGCTTCGTGGACGCCGCCATAACATTTAACCAAATCGCCATTTCGCGTATAACACAAAACACGTTTCGATAACGGATTGTTTTGCCCGAAACGTCCGCGCATCGAATTTCCGTGTGCCAAACCTTTTACCGTTATTGGATTTCTGTTGTTTTCCGAATACGTTACCCAACGCAAGTTTTCAACGGCGCAATTTTCACGGTTACAATCCAAATGGTCCACGCACGGTTTGTTTTCCGGATTCGGAATAAATGCGGTTGCAATTAGACGATGCAACAAATAAAATTTGTGTCCGCCTTTTCCATCGAATAAAGAAACAATTGGATAACCTTTGTTGGTTTTCCACGGTTTCAAGAATTTACCGGAAATCTTACTAAAAATGCGACCGTCCGAAAATACGGTGTAATTGGGATTGATTGCCAAAACTTTTTCCATAATCATTCAAAACAAAGTTCATCAAATTCCAATATCCCATCAAATCGCATACCGTAATATGGGTGCATCAAAAATTGGTTGTCAATTTCGGAAAGCGTGTAACCACGGTATATGTTTTCGGCCCGTTCGTATATCCTGTTCAAGATGATACGCCCGCCGGTCAAATGCCAACCGGCCCGGCCGTTCAACACGCGCAAGATTTGGGCTTTGATGTATTCGGTATTCCGGTTGTCCGGTTCATCATACACCCGGGTTAAATCGAACCAAACGATAAGGCCGAACGGGGCTTTGATTTCACGCGCCCACGGCCCCGCGTCAATGGTTTGCGGGTCCTCAATTTCGAAAAACGAAAAATTGCCAATCTTGGCATCCGGGGACGTTTCGATGTAATCGTTTTCGCCGTGTCCGTTCCATCCGCCGCAATAGACATTCGGCGTAATTATCTTTTTGCCGTTCATCATCTTTGTAAGACGTTGGGACCGGCCAAAGGCCACGTCCAACCACGGCAAATTTTCAACCAATCCGGTTTGTATTTCCCCAATTACCCGGTCCAACATAACCGGGTTTTTGATGATGGGTGCGTTTGTGTTAGACATAAAGACGTGTTTTTAATTCATTCATCAATTCATCGTATGCGCCGCGTTGGACAAATACGACCATCCAATTTGCCATCATCAAACCGAACGTCGTAATTCCGTATTTCGCCATAATCCCGGCCGAATACGGCGTTGTCGGGACGATTCCCACGGTATCGGCGGCAAACTGTACGCCCAATTCGTCGTGAAACCGGCCGTTGATGTACAGGTTTGGCGCATCCGGGTTCCTGTTCGCTTTGTACGGGTAATTGATACCGTCTTTTTTCCAAGCCGCGTACCGGCCCGCCGATTCGACCGAATGAAAAAACCCGGACGGTTTCAAATCTTCCGAATAATACGGCCGTATATCTTGGCCGTTGGCCGCCAACCCTTGGAACAATTGCATTTTTTGCAAATCCAAAATGTCGTCGGGATGTTGGACAATGACGTTACGGACCAATTCGCCGGTTTCCATACCGTCGTTTACCGATTGAACGCGGGTGCGCAAGTCGTTTAATATTCCCATATCCCCGTTTTGGCCGTTTTCCGGCGTTTTCCGGGGCTTTCGTCAAAAAGACGGGTAATTTATCATCTTTCCGGCGAAAGCCCGTTATACGCCATTTCTTGGAAAATTAACTATACCGTGCGATATTTCACGCCGTGGTTGTTGCATTGCAAACAAATGCGGTCCAATCCCCGCGTGTCCAATTCCAAAGCCCGGTACGCCTGTTTCAGTTCGTACCCAAGCCCGGACGCCCGGCCCGTGGGTGCGCCGTCAAGTTCATACAACAGTTCGTCACGCGTGACGTTTACTTGGTTGCGGTTAACCCGAACGTCCGGATTCATTGCGATTGTTCGCAACACGTTTGCCGCGACCTGTTTTTGAATGACGGTTGCGAATATGGCCCGTTGGGAAATGATGAAATCGGAAATGTCGCAACCAACGGATATTTCGACGTTCATTCCGTAATTCATCGTGTTCGTGTAACCGATTTGGCCAATATCGAACATTTCCGGGTATGCGGCGAAATCCAACGGTGCGTGAATCCCAAACGGGGAAACCTGTAAATACTTGGTCATTTGCCGCCAAGATTCAATCGAACCGCCAAGGCACGTTTGGCACGGTTCAACGGACCAATCCTTGGAAACGTTCAACGCCCGCATACCAACGGGCAATTCGTTTTGATTGTAGCAAAGGAACCACGCGCCGCCCGCATCGTTGCCGTTACCATCGCCGCCGGGAATATACGGTAAATATATGGGTTCGGTCGGGGTAAACCATTGGAACCCGCCTTTGGTGTTGGTAAATTCCAAGTCAACAACGCGCATCGGCGCAATTTGGGACGAATGGAACAGGTACAACCGAACCGTTCCGGTCGCGCCGACCATTTGCAACCCGATTCGTTCGATTTTGGTTGTTACGCCCATCGCCCGAACCGGCACGATTTCGAAACCGACAATCTTTCCGGTCGGGTCTATTGTCGCGGCCAACCGGGCGGCCCCGTCGAAGAATGTACGACGTTCCAACAAATTCTTGGTTTCCTGTTGCAATTGCTTTTCTTGGATGAAATTTTGGACGGCCGTATTGATTCCGGCAATGGTTACGTTCCGCACAAAGTCCGAAACCATATTGTATTCGGCCCACGGGTTGCCAACGTTCGGTGCCGGGTCGTTATGCGTTACCGTTCTTTCGGAAATGTAAATCTTTGTTACGCCGCCGGACGTATAACGGCATTTCCAACCCTTTGGGTACATATACCCGGCCACGTATTCGGGATATTTATACAAGTAATCGTCCGGCATAATCGCCCGGACGTTCGCCAAGGTAACAAGCGGGTGCGCCCCTTGGAACGTCAACCCGCTTTCCGATTGCGTCAACGCTTCGTCAATTTGATTTTGCGGGTTGTAATCCTGTTGCCAACCGACAACCGGCAACAATGCGTTTTGAATGTCTTGTAATCGTATCATAAAAGTTCGATTTTCTTTACAGGTTTTCCGGACGTGTCAAAATCCTTTACAAATGGAAAACGGGGACGGGGTTAATTCGACCCGTCCCCGCGAAATAATGGTATCGAATGTGCCCGTGATTACTGTACAGCTTGCGTGTAAACCGGGTTGGTTTGTCCGTTCACGACCTCAACCGGGGCGGCGAAAGGATTGGCGTTGCCCGGGCTTGCGACCTCAACTTTGATAATCGGGTTGGCAACGGCAGTCGGGTCGGAATTGTACGCGACCAAAAAGGCCACGTCAACGGAAAATCCGAAATATTCCTTGACGTTGCACACCATATCGGCGGACGCGGCCCCGGCGATTTGGGATTGGTCGCCGACGGCGGTGTAATAGTGGGAACCCACGGGCAAGTCAATGAACGGCAAACGCACAACATCCCATTCGTGGAAATTGGCGCGGGTGCGGCTCAACGCTTCGCGGTCCACGCGGGTAAGGACGCCCACGTTTCCATCGGCCACGATGTAACCGGTTGCAAAGATGCCGGAACCGTTCACAATGTTGTTGGTATAGTGGAACACTTTGTTGTCGTATTCCAAACGCTTGTTGACGTCGTTGTAAATGTCGTGTTCGGCCATCTTGCGCACAAGAGAATCGAACCCGGCCCCGCCAATGACGTGCAACATTTCGGGATACGCGTTTGCACGCATAATCGCGTTCATATCCGCCAAAAATTCCATACGGGCATTCCAAGGAATTTGAACCGAATTGGACGTGACGGTGTAATACAACGCATCCTTGAACACTTGGGTTTTGTTCGCTTCAAGGGCGGCAATTGCTTGCACGTCCATTGCGGTTGCAAGGGCGCGGCAAACCTTTTCCATCTTGCGGGCAAAGTCGTGTTCGTAGGAAATTTCGTTGTTCCGGTACAGTTGGGGAACCATCGTAAAGCCGACGGCCAACGTTACCCAATTCACGGTGTACAACGCGGACGTGTTTTCGTCGTCGGCAATGACGCACGAACGGACGTTGGAAACGGTCACGTCGCCATCGTAATTGATAACGGGAATTTGCACGGTGTTGCCGATGGATTCAAAGGCACGGTCGCGCAAGTTGGGGTTGATGATGGAATTTGCGGCGTTGGTTTGCTCAATGAAGAAATCCAACGCGCCGTATTCCAACGGGCGGGCCATATTCCGGTCAAATTCGGGGTTTTCGACACGCCAATTTTGCAAACGGGTTGCTACAAGTGACATAATTGTTTTGTGTTAAATTGTTAATGTTTGCCGGATTGACCCTTTACCCGGTTGTTACTGTTCTTATTGGATGGGTAACGCCTTGATTGCGTCGCGGTTGTCTTTCCACGCTTGCGCCATCGCATCCGAAAATTCCTTGGAACCGTTGATTTTCCCTTGCGCCATCAATTGTTTTGCAATGATTTCGTGGGCTTCGTTTTGGGTACGCGCCCCGGAAATGTCAACCGTTCCGCCGTTGCCGCCTTGGCCGCCGGTGTGGCCGCCCGTGGACCCGGCCCCGGTCTGTTTGCGCCCAGTTTCCAACACGCCCATTGTGGAAAGTTCCTTGGCGACCAATTCGGCCGCCGTAAACGGACGCAAATTGTTTTCCGGGTTGCGCTTGACCGCGCCTTTTTCCATAAATGCCAAAGTCTTGCCGCCGTTCCCGTCATCAATGTATTCCGGGTTCATCGCCTTAACCTTGGCCACGGCCTGTTCGGTCAACACGGACGTAACAGACGCGGGCAAATCGGCCTTAAATTTCAATCCGGCGGTTGCCTTGGCAAATTCGCCGTCAATCTTCATTCCGAACAGGGCCTTTGCGTGTTCCGCTTCGGCCGTGTCGTATTTGGTTTTAAGGTCGGTAAATTCCTTGGTCACGTTGGCCAAATCCGCCTTGGCTTGGTCCAATTGGCGTTTGGTTTCCGCGTCCCCGCCGCCCTTTGCAATTACGGATTCCAAACGGGTTTTCTCTTTTTCCAATTCGGAAACCTTGGTTTGCAATTCGGCGGCGTTACCCGCTTGGCCTTTGATTTCGCCAATAACACGTTTGGCGTAATCGTAGGTTTTTTCGGCCCCATTCTTGGCGATTCCGGACGCGGCCAAAATATCCGCATCCAACCCGCCGTAAATTTCGCCGGTCTTTTGACCGATAACCGCCGTTTCGTCGTTCTTCGACATTTCGACGATTGCCGTTTTCTGTTCATCCGTCAAGCCCGATAACGCGGCGTTGGCGTTCAACAATTCGGTTGTAAGTGCCATAATTCTTTCCCTTTGAATTTTTGGTAATGTCTTGTTACGGTATCGCCCAACCGGTCGTTACGCTTCGATGGTTTCGGTTGCGGTCACGCTTTGAAGCGATGCGCCGCCAAAAACGAACGTGTACGTGCGGGTTGTGCTTACATCCGCGAACGACGCGGAAATACACTTGGAAACCCCGGCGGCGGAACGTTGCACGACGTCAAGGATGGTTCCGGCCTTGAACGATTCGACCAACTTGGCCTTTTGGTCGGCCGTAAAGGTCCCCAACGCGGAAACCTCAATAAACAAATTGTCCTGTTGTGCGATTTGTGCCATAACGGTAAAATGTTAAAATGTTATTCTTTCGTTTCTTTGGCGGGACGTCCCGGTTTCTTTGCGGTTTCCTGTTCCTTTGCGGCGTCGCGTTCGGCAAGGGCCTTGGCAACGGCGGCGGCAACGGCCGCATCGAATTTTTCTTGGTCGGCCTTGGCCTTGGCGGCGGCGGCTTCCTTGGCGGCCTGTTCGCGCTTGGCGGCCTGTTCTTTCAACCACACGTTCGGGTCGTGCAAAATCGTAACGGTGTAACCCTGTTTCCGCAAGGAATCCGCAACGTGGGCTTCAAAAATCTTTTTGCCGAATTTTTGCACCCGGGGCCGGGAAAGACGCTTGCCGGTTTTCGGGTCGTATTGCACGACCTCAATAACGGCGTGGTAATCCTTTTCTTCGCCCTTGGGAACAATGTAATTTTCGGCGGTCAACTTTTCAATCGGGGTATCGCGCCCGTCTTTTGTAATCATCGTTCACACGGTTTTATTGGTTAAACATTGGCCGGTTCCGGTTTCTGTTCGTCGGCATATCGCCGTAATTCGGCCGTAATCTTTTCAATCTTGCGTTGGTACGGTATTTCCGAACCGAAATCCAAAATGTTGGTGTTTTCACGTTCGAACCGGCGTACAAAATTAGGAAAGTTCAATTTAATACGCAAATCCGTTTCGGAAACCAACCTTTTGTCGAACAGTTCGGAAACCTCAACGCGTGACAAATGGCGGAACGGTTCAAGTTCGGCCAAAACCAACATACGGCGTAATTGCGTCGGGTCGTTACGGTATTCGGTTTCCAAGATTTGGTTTTGCATCATATCCAATTCGGATTCCGACGCGCCCGCATCCTTGGCGGCCTTATACCGTTTACGCAATTCATCCGGGGAATACAAGTAAAATTCCGTTCCGTAATTGATTTTCGCCGAAATAAAATACCGTCCATAACGCAACCGGCAAACGGTTTCGTCAACCCATTGTTGGGCCTGTTCGAAACCCTTTTTAACCCGGTTCAAAACGGTTGTGACGTTTTCGAAATTCGCTTGTACCTGTTGTTCGTTGAACGCATCGCGGTTCGTAACGATTTCTTCTTGGCCGACAACGGCCGTAATGATTTCTTCCCGCAACCGCTTTTGTTCCTCAACGTTGTAATCAAGGGCCTTGCGGTCAACGTTCAATATCTGTACGGGGTTGCGCAAATCGGGTTGGTTTTCCGCTTCATTGGGTACGGGGATTTCCACAAAGGAACCGGCCCCGATGATGCGTTTGTTTCCGCATTTCGGACAACGCAACAGTAATCCGGCCATATCAAGACGGTAACGGCCTTGTTTGTCACGCAAAAACCCACCGTCGCAATAATCGCCGTTTTCCGCGTTCGTGAAATCGCAACTTTGTTCGTACCCGGACAAAATGGGATATGCGCCCATAAGGTCCAATTGGCGTTTGGAAATGTGGAAAAATTCGAACCAATCCAAACTTTCCAATTCGGCGGACAACGGGGACGCCTTTACGTCCGGTTCATCCAACGAAATGGGTTCATTCCAAAAGAACCGGGCCGGGCAATAACCCAAATCGTGGGTCGCTTCAACTTTCGGCATACCGACCAATTGGCCCGTGTGCTTCCGGTCGTCCCAAACGCGGTACGTTTCATCGTCCAACACAACGATTTCGTCACGGCGACGGAACACGATAAAATCCATTTGGCCCGTTGTCGGGTCGGCCTTATACGTAATTACGTCGTCAATCGGCAACCAATAAAAATACGGTTCGGGTAATTCTGTTGTCTGTTCCCGGGCGACGTCAACGACCAAAACGGAATTGATTTCGGATTTGAAAAATTCCCATCCCTTGGTCGCCCAAACTTCGGGTTCGTTCAACTTGGTTTGCCTGTATTGTTCCCAATCGTCGCGTTGGGCGGAATTTGCGAATTGATAATTGAACACCGGGTTGCGCCCGTCGAAAATGCGGCTTAATTTGTCAAAGCATATTTCCGTTATCTCATTGGTTTTGATGGGATAACGGAAAAGTGCTTTGAACAATACAAACTTATCGTGCGGCAAGATATTTTCCGCCATCGCAAGGAATTGCGTTAACGGAATGGAAATGTACGGCGAATTGAAAGACGTAACCCGTTTGACCGTGTGAAATTTGATGCGCATTTGGTGCAATTTCGCACGGCTCAAAACGGCGGAACGCTTATTTTCCGCTATTTCCTTTTTTATCTTGGCGACGTCGTAACCCATAATCTACAAATTCGAATTTCGATTTTTCCGGCAATTGCCAACCGCCGTTGTTCGGCATCCTCAACAACCGTTCCGCGTGGGAAAACTCAAATTCCCGGGTAACGCCATTAGCGATTAACGTTACCGTGGTTGTCTTGGCGTTCATAATTAAGCGGATGCGGGGACCAAATCGGTCAACGGGTTAAAGTCGGTCGGCGTGACAATGGTCAAATCGTCGGAATAATTGTCGGGATATTGCCACGAAATGGCGTTGGAATCCTTGGCGTCGAAATTGCCGTGAATCTTGGACCCGATGAACAACGCACGAATCGGGATTGGCAAATAATTGGTTGCCGGGGTTGTGCCGGGGACCGTTTCTTTGATGCACTCAATTTTCCCGTTTTCGTCGAACAGGAACACGCCAAGGTTTCCGGCGTTCGCTTCGCATTGCAATTCTTTCATTACCTTAATGACGGATTGCGGAACGGAACGCAACGAACCGTCGAATTGAACGGGGTTGCCGCCCAAAACGTTGGGGATTCCGCCCAAATCATCGTTGCCGCCGGACGTCATACGGGCGTCGCCGCCGGAATCGGCCGGTGCGTTGATGTACGGGGAAACCACGATTTTGGTTCCGTTGGCGGCGGCCAACAACGCGGTCCAAGATGCTTTCAACAAGATAGACGCGGAAGATGTGAATTTGTTAACGGTCCCGTCCGCTTGACGCAAACGTTGGAACGCAACTTTTTGGATTTGGCCGAAATTCTCCGGGCAAGCGACGGCGGGAATGGTCGTGATTGCGGCGGCGGCCGGGCATTGACAAATAAGTGACATAATGCAAAATGTTTTTAATTGTTGATGTTTCCACGGTTGACCCTTGACCGCTTCCGATTGCAAAAATAGTTATTTTTTATAAAAAACGCGTTAAATCGCTTTTCTTTCAAAAAATGGGTAATTCCTTATCTTTTCCACAAAAGCCCGTCAAATCGCCCGAAAACGGCCTTAATGGACACGGACGCCACGGGACGCCGCGCCGTATGGTTTTGTGTTGCCGTCGGCAATTTCCTTTTCGTAAATGCCGGTCAATCCGTCGGCGTCGTCGTCGTGTTCGTTCGCGTCAAACTTGCGCAAGAATCCAACGATATGGTCGTGGAATTTCTTGTACCGGGTTTCCCATCCGAACGGCATAATGATATGTTGATTGACAAACGGCGCATCCGTGACAATTCGGGATTCTTTGTTTTCGCCTTGGTAAAACGGAACGGTCAACGCCCGAACCTTTTTTTTCACGGTCTTTTCGAATTGGGAACCGCCGTTGTTCGATTCAATCCACGCTTTTTGAACGCCATTGTTGTTTATCAACCGGGGAACGGTTACGGCCGTAACGTCCGTTGATTCGTCGGTAAATTCAATGTCGGTTATAAGGGCGAACAACAACGGTTCGTACCGGCGTTTGTTCTCATTCCAAATTTGGTTTTCGGACCTGTAAATGTCATAAGACGCGGCAAACAAAAAGTCGTCGCCTTGGTCGGCAACATCCACGTAACAACCCGAACGGATATATTGGCCCCAATCCTTTTTTTCGACCCACGTTTTGAACGGTTGGTAAAGAAACGCCGTTGCGTCGCCCGGGTTCCCTTGGTACAGGCATTGGAAACCCAACGGGTCCAATTGTTTTTGCGCCAACAATCGTTCCAACGAATGGCGTTGCGCCCACAACGGTTGCCCGGCTTCGCGGCCGTCAATTTCCGTTGGTTGGCCTGTTTTGATTGCTTCGAAATTGACCAATACCCACGCCCCGGCCGGGATGTTTTCAAGGTCCGCCCACGATTCGACGAACACGACCATTTCCGAATCAATGATTTTGCCAATAATGTCGTCGGGATGCCATCGCGTAAACACGATAAGTTGTTGGGAATCGTTGTGCAAACGGGTTTGTGCGACCTTTGTAAACCAATCCCACGCGGCCGCCCGGATTATCGGGCTATTCGCTTCGGACGAATCCTTGTACAAATCATCGTAAATCATAACGTCAACCGTCTTTGACGTCAAAGAACCGCCACGCCCCACGACGCGCAACGAACCGGTATGATTCACGATTTCGAACACGTCCGAATTGCGCAAGTAATTGTTGGCGACGGTTACGACGTTGGACCCGTTCAATACTGTTTCCGGGAAAACGGCCCGGTAACTTTCCGAATCAATCAACCGTTGAACGTCCCGGTTGAAATCCTTTGCAATCGTGGCCGCATACGAACAAATGCAAATCCGAATATCCGGGTACAATCCCAACATATCGGCCGGAAGAAACCGGCTTGAACCTTGGGATTTGCCGTGTTGCGGCGGGGCCTGTATGATTAGTTTTTTTATCCGGCGTTTGGCGAACAAATCCAATACCCGGTAATACGCTTTATGGAACGGCGTTGGTTGAAAGTTCGAATCCATATATTGGGCGAACCACAACAGGTTTCGCCGTGCGCCCTCTTGCAAGAACAATTCCGGGTGTTCGGACAACGCCCGGGTTATTTGCATCGTATCAACGTCCATAAATCAAAAATGGCCCATTGGCGACGGGCCGGGTTTCGCCGCCTTTGGGCCAACTGAAACGAATTTTGAGAAACATAAACCCATTGTTAATATATTCCGGCCAATCAATTGTCAATACCGATGTGCGCAATATCCGGCCATCGTGCGTTCATAAACGCGATAACGGATTGTTGCACCCGTTCAAACTGTTCGTCGGTCAACGACCGGCCCAAATGGATAATAATAACATCTTCGTTCGGGTCGGCCGGTCCGTCCGTCTTACTGAATCCCGCCATTATCGTTCCATATATTCGAACGTGGCAATTACCTTTCGAACGCCTGTTTTGCGCATCCCGCGTTGAAAATCGCCGCTTTCGATTTGGCGTTTTATTTCCATCATTTCCGCGACCGCTTCCGGGTCGTTCCCATCAACTTGCAATATGAACGTAATTTTTGCTTTCATCTTACTTTCCGTTTATCGCGTCAATAACTTGCGCCAACAGGTTATCCGGAACGTTGGCCAAGGTAATGCCCGGTTTGGTTTCCGTTTCAATCTTGCCGGTCAATTCTTGGATGTGCTTATTGGACCATTCGCCCGGGGCGCGGTTGCACAACGCAAAGATAATCGCCGTTGGATTCGGGGCGGCCTTTTTGTGGACGACCTTTTTTTTGACCTCAACCATTTTGCCGTTTTTGTCCAACGCCGATTCCGTCGTTGTTTCGTCCCATTCGTAACCCTGTACCAATTCCAACAACGAACGTTTACAGTCAACGACCAATTGGGAATCGTACCATTCTTGGTATTCCTGTTCCGCCCTTTTTACACGGTCCGAAAAGTCCGAATCGTTGGCCAAATGGGCGTAAAACGTCGCCTTGGAAACACGGGTGGCCGTAAACGCATCTTTGTACGATTTACCGGCGGCAATGGCCTTGCACATTATTTCCACCTTGGCATCGGTCCATTTTGGTTTCCGTCCCTTTTTCTTTGGTTCGGTCTGTTCTGTTTTGGTTGGCATAACGATTCAGTTTTTGCAAAGTTAGTTAATTTTCAAAACATAACGATTCCCGGGTGTCAATTGCCCGGGAACCTGTACACGCGAAACGATACGCCATAAAAGGCAAATGCGACGGTAAACCAAACGCCGCCATCATCAATAACGATACCGAATGTTGGCAACAACAAGAATTGTTCCCGTCCCAATTTCCGGTAAATCGGCACGAAATCAACCCGGCACAAATCGCACGGTTTCCCGGGTTCAATCGCTTTTTCCCGGCCCGCCTTTTCCGCTTCAATGGAACATTCGAAAATGTCGTGGCCGCGTTTGTCAACAACGACGTATTCGTGATTATCAACCGAAATTTTGCCATAATATCGGGCAATCGAAAACATCGAATTGGCCCAATATTCTTCCGTCATTACAATTGCGTTCATTTCTTAAAACCTTTTCGACATTCCGAAATGTTCATTTTTTCCAATGTCCCATAAACAATTCCGTCGCCATCTTCCGTTATCATTCCGCATTGTTCCGGCAACCAAGTTGCACCCGGGGACCATAACCGAAATTCACATTTTTCGCAATGTCGTTTTATAAACTTTTCCGTCATCGTAATTCGTATTCCTTTTCGAACGTTTCTTTATCCACGATTTCGAACCGTTCCGGCGCAACATAAACGATGTATGAATGTTCCGGCGCGTGTGCATAAACGGAACCGGCCGCATTGCGGAAATGGAACATTGCTTTTCCGCCCGGGCGGCGTTCAATTTCCCATTCGCCGTTTCCTACAAATTGCAATACGGATTCGGCGTTGTCCCGTTCAACCTGTATTGCCCGAATTTCGACCAATTTGTGACAATAGATTTTCCCGAACGTTTCTTGCGGGGATTGGTCACGCGTTGCCCGGATGATTCCCGGGTATTGGGTATCGGAAAACTTGACACGGACAAACAGGGCGTGGCGTTCGGGTTCGTCTTTGATTTCCAAAAGGCGTTTTCCGGTCCGGCCCTCTATTGCATCCCAAATGGCCAAGATATAATCCGGTTCGTTGGCGTGGTTCCCGTAATCCGCTTCGAAAAAGAAATTGTCGCCGCCATTCTTCAATTCGCACGGTTTCCCGGTCACGGATTCAACCATTATCGCCAATTCAGCATCGAACGGCGTTAATTTCTGTTTCCAATAATCTTTGTGTTCCATCATTCCCCGATTTCGTCAAACAATTTTTTTACGTTATCATCTTCGCCGGTAACGGTCACTTTGGCCGAATTGTTACCGGCAACGGCAAGTTCAACCAAATTGCAACCATATTCGGCCGCGTTCTTTTGGACAAATGCCGCCTTTTCAACAGGCAATAAAATGGTCTTGATTGTCATTTTCTTTTCGGTTTAACACGTTGTTGCACAATATCCCATCCGTCGGAATCCAAGGCCATTGCCCGGGGATATTCTGTAATGTCGCCTTTCGGCACGATAAGGTTGTAAACGCCCAATTGGCCCTTAATAGGCATTTCCACGACGCGGCGCGGGTTGCGCATCATCCATCCGTAACCCTTGCGCGGCCTGTTCTGTTCGGGAATACACGTTGCGGCCCAATCTTCCGGCGTGAAATCTTCGATTGGTTTAACGTCGTACAGTTCAACGAAACCGCAAGTGACGCCCGCCGGGTATCGGCCCCACGGGTCCACGGGTTTGGCCGACGAACAAACCAACAGGTCGCCCCGGTAATTGGTGTTCCGGGTGCGGACCTCAATTGTTTTTGCGGCGTGGTATTCGCCGGATTCATCCCGGAACACAACACGCGTTAACAAATCCGCGTATGGTTGTTTGACCGACAACGCCTTGAAAACGTCGTGTTGGTCCGGGTTGTAATCTTTGCGGTCAATTTGCATAATCGTTCGGTTTAGAATCCGGCGGGCAAATCATCGTCCGCGCCCATCGGCCGGTAATCGCCGGTCGGCCTGTATTCGGGTTCCGGGGCCGGGGCCTGTTCGGGTTTCTTCGCGCCCAACAATTCCATTTCTTCCACGACGATTTCGGTAACGTACCGGGTTTGTCCGGCGTTATCTTGGTATTGGCGGGTTTGAATCTTTCCCACAATCAAAAGCGGGGTTCCCTTTTTCACGAATTGTTCGCATACGCCCGCAAGGCCGGTGCGCTTGACAACGATATTGTGCCAAGTTGTTTGCGGTTCAATCTTCCGGCCGTCCCGGGTTTCATACCCGCGTTCGGTCGTGGCCAACGTGAATTGTGCGACCTTTCCGCCATCTTGGAAATTGGTAATCTTTGGGTCTTGCCCAACATTTCCTTTCAGTACAACAAAGTTCATTTTATTCGTTTTTTAACGTTCGACATTCTTTCACGGGTTATCGGGTTCATATTGTTTTCGTGCCGATTAACCCAACGTAAATTTTCCGGCCTGTTATCCTTTCGGTCCGTATTGATATGGTCAATTTCCGGCCTTTGTTGCGGATTCTCAACGAATACCAATGCGACCAATTTATGAACCTTTACCGAAACACTTTTGCCGTCTTTTCGCAAGTTTACAAAGGGATAACCCATACTTGTACCAAACCGCAAGATTGAACCGGAAATGTTCATTGTATGGTTCCCGCGTTTTACTGTTCGCGGCAATGAACGGACGCGCCCGGCGTTGCTTACTTGATAACCCGGAAATCCGGGTACATCTTTCCAAATTTCACTTTGCATATTTGCCAATATTTAAGTTTTGCCAATAGATTGAAAATGCGCGGCCGGGCTATTGGCGTACCTTTTCGGATGGGTTGCAAATTCATCCTATCCGCGCAATGGCAAATATACAAAAATCAATTCATTCGTCAAACTTTACGCCATCCAACAGGAACCGGCGTTTGTCCTTTGACCAACCGGCCGCCGCGTTTAGGGCGTCCCGGTCCGCGTCCCGGACAAATTCAACCCAATATCCGCCGTTGTAGCCGCTTTCGACAATCCGGACCAACCGGCCGACGATATAACGCCGGAATCGGGCGTACCCGCTTGTTTCGTTCAAGTCAACAACGCGCCGGGTGTGTTTCGGGTGCGGCGTCTTTGGTATGCGGCCATTCCGTTTGAAATTCGCTTTGGCAAAGTCTTTCCGGATTGACCGCCGGACCAATTCGTTGTAATCTTTCATAGATACCGCCAAATATAACCGCCGGATGTTTTAATCTTACCCATAGCACAACGCGTTATTCCGCTTTGTAAGACGTTAATTTGTCGTACCGCTTCCGCAATTGATGGAAAGACTTGCACAAATATTCCGTCTTTTGTAAAACAAGCGATTTTCCGCGAATTATGTACCTGTTCGTTTCTTTTCCCAAATTGCGGATTGTTGGCCCCTTGCTTTGCAATCGAATTTCGGTTTGTTGTTATAGGATTCCGGCAATTTTCCCTTTGAGAACACCAACGCAAATTATCGGCCCTGTTATTGGTTGAATTTCCGTCTAAATGGTCAATAAAAGGTTTGTTTTCGGGATTGGGAACAAATACAGTCGCAACCAATCTATGAACCAATCCGTGTTTGTGTGTCTTTCCATCGGCGCACAAAATAACGTTGCAATAATCATTAATTACGCATTGTTTCAATATGCGTTCGGGAATCGGCTTTAATCCGCCATTACGGGATAAAACCTTACGGGCAAGACTTTTAACACGTCCGAAATTACTAACCTCATATTTTCCCGCATAGCCGGGAATTTCTTTCCAAATTTCGTTTTCCATTTATGTTTACAATATATTGCTATGCAAATTTACAAACCTTATTGTTAATATCAAATAGCGGAATACTCTTTTTTTAATTCTTCAACTATTTGCAAATTACGTTGATAAATTCGCATATTCTTCCGATTTCCATTTTCCCAAACGGAATGGTGTGAAAAACACAGAATGTTAACGTTCCGGCAATCGTGTGCGGTTTCCGGGTGCGCCCCGCGCGTCATTATGTGCGATACATAAGTTGCCGAATATTGACGCAACGGCCGCATACATTCCGCGCAAATGTGCGGGTAATGGTCCCAACAAAACCGGTAAAACCGTTCGTTTTCCGCCGGGGTGTGGCCGGTTCCGAACAATTCCCGTTGGATTGAAACCCGCAAACGGATTTCCATTGTAAAACGCCGGTCAATCAACGGTTCGATTCCGTGCGCTTTGCAAAGGTCGTATTGTTCGCGGATATCAATCAAGAACGGTTCCATTATTCGGCGGGCATATCGTCGTGGTTATCCAACGGGTCCGGTTCATCATCAGCCGCGCCATTGTCGCCGAACAACGACATTTGGGCCTGTTTCCCACGGAACAAATACGCGTAAACCTCTTTTTTGATGGATTCCACGATGGTTTCCAATTCTTCCTCAAACCCAAACGAAATTGTCGCAAGGACAATGCGCGGGGTATTGATGCAAGTTTTCAAACCGTTCGCGGTTTCGTACACGGCGGTAATGACAACGCCGGATTTGTCGCCGGTTCCGGACCACGCCACGCCGCGAACCTCAATTTTTTGTATCAGTTCATCGGCAAAGGAACGGGCCAACATCTTCTTCGATTCCGGCAATTTCATTTCGTCGGATTCCAACATGGAAAGGAACGACGTAATGTTGAAAGTTCGGGCAACGATGTTGCGCAAATCTTCAAACAAGCCGGTCAAATCCGGGTGTACGTCACGGTTGCACGTTTCGTTACGGTCAATCAATGACGTTTCGCCGTCCACGATTTGCGTAACTTGGTATTCGGCTTGGATTCCGCCTTTCGGCAACAACTTGACCTTGGACAAATTAAAGTCCTTTTCGGTCGGGATGGTTTGCAATTCTTTTTCCATATCGCTTTTTGAATTAGGATTGTTTCTTTTTTTCCGGGGCCGCCGGTCCGGGTTCTAAAACTGACAACGCAACATCAATCAGTTGCAAAACATCTTCCAATACGGCGATTTGCGCCGGGGCCGCTTTGTCCTTGCGGGCGTGAACCAACCAATTGTTGACGTATTCCCGGGTTAATCCGGGCGTGTTGTGAAATTCAATCGTCTTTGGCATAATTAGAAATCGTTTTGGTCCAACAGTTCGGCCGCCGCATCGCTTATTTTTGTGAAATTTTCGATTTCCGGGGCTTTCGCCGGTTGGATTGGTAATTTATCATCTTTTTGTTTTGCGTCCAAAATAGGGCCGTTTCCGGCCGTTTCCCGGGCCGAGCCGAATTTCTTTGCCGCATCGGCCGCAATCTTGGCGGCGTCGCTTGCAATTTCGGCGATTCGGACAACCGTTGTTCCCGGGTCGGTCGCCTGTTCGGCGTATTCTTTCACTTTCAATTCCAACAAACCCATATCAACCAATACGGGCAAACAACGGGCAACCGCTTTCGTATCTTCCAACGCATCGTGTGCCGGGAACGTTTCGCCCGGGAAACAACGGGCATACAGTTCGCCAAGATTCGGGAATTTCAGTTTTCCCCAACTGTTGCGGGCATCAACCCATTTCATTGTCGAACGCATCGTGTCAATTCGCTTGCCCTTATACAACGCCGTTTCCACGTCGTTTGCGTCGTAGTATTCCCGGCCAAGTTCGCGCAAGATGTTTGCTTTGACAATGCCGGTATCGAAATGGATGTTATGGCCACATATCAACCCGGCGTCGTGGCAATCCGATATGAACATATCCACGACGGCGGCGAACGGTTCGCCGTGTTCCATCGCGTATTCGTTCGTTATTCCGTGGATTTCCACGGTTTCGTCCGGGATGGTCCAACCATCCGGCCGGATAATGTGGTTTTCTACCTTGCAACCGTGAATCCACGCCATTTGCACCACGTGCGGGTATTGCATAAAGTCAACGTCCCATTTGGCGGCGCGGTCCGGAATACCGGTCGTTTCAGTATCGAAAAATAAAACGTCGTTAATCGTCATAATGTCGTATCGCCTTTTGTGTTTTTTTACTTGGAATCAATGATTGCGCGGGTTCCGTCGGGCTTATTGCCGTAAAGTGTTCCGGACGTTAAATTGTTCCATTCCTTTAACGCGGTTTTCCATTCGTTAACCGTAAGATTCCATCCTTTGGAAATCGTGAATGAAACGTAATCGTTTTCGTTAATCTTTCGCATATCGGTAATTATTAAAGTGTTCGCGGGTCCTCAATGTAAACGTACAGGTTTTCGGCGGCAAACTGTTTCAACCATTCCAACAAATCAAACATTTCCGAAATTGTCAATTGCTTGCCTACAACCTTGGGGTTGCCATCTTCCGTAAACAAATCTTTGCTTAACGGGTAATTATTTATTATCCACCTATCAACGCCGGATTCCGTAAAACGTTCGCCCTTTTCATATAATGCCGCCTTTATAGTCGGAACAACGTAATTGTAATAATACGCCTGTTGCAAGGCCGTTGAACCGGGCGTGTCGGCTTCGAACCGGACGACAACCCGTTTGCCCTTATTGGCCGCGAAAAACGCGTTTAACCGGTCCATCGGCAACCGCAATTGTCCTTTGTCCGTAATAATGCCGGATTCGCTAATTACGTCCATCTTCGAACCAATATTCTTTGTATCGGATATTGTTTACATTGATACGCCAACAATCTTTCATAACGTAACCGGTAATCTTGCCGTCACGTATCTTTTGGCGAATTTTACAAAAACAAGTGTGCATTTCCGATACGCCAAATTCGGCGGAATCGAACAACGATAAATGGCGGCCCCCAATCAATGCGTTTATAATTTTCTTAATGGCCGCATCCCTTTTGATTGACTGTATTTTGGTATCCATAATTAGTTTGTTTTTGACTTTGGTATTAAGACGGGTTCTAATTCGGGGTATTCCTCAACGACATATTGGGCGACGGTCAAATTGTACGCTTGCATCCCCAATTGTCGGATGTATTGACGTTCGGCAAACGGGCCGTTGTATCGGTTGGAAATTACGGCCTTAAACAGTTCGGCGAACAGGTCAACGGAAACGTCAATGAATTTGTCGCATACGTGGGCGGGCAATTTGTAACCCTTTGCGCCGCCAACCTTTCGCATCGCCGCGTATGATGCGCGGGCCGTCTTGCGGGTTTCCCGTTGTTCGGTCAAGTAACCGGCCAAGTTTTCGCGGAACCGGTCGTTTTTAATGAAATCTTCGACCGTCTTTCCCTGTAACGCCTTGCAAGACGCAATCTTTCGTTTCGTTTCTTTGTCTAACATACCCGTTCAAATTTATATCCTTTTACGTGGGTAAAATAACCTTTCAAATGTTTTGCTATATGTGAACAGGACAAACCCAAATCGCGGGCGGCTTCCATCAAACAAGAATATTTCCCAACACGTTTTCCGTTCAAAAAAGCAATTACGGGAATACCTTGTTTCTTTCGGATTGCTTCAAATCGTTGTGGTTCTGTATTCGGGTTTCTCATATTGTCAAGATGGGAAACGTAACGCAAATTGGTATAAACGTTATTTTCCTTATTCCCGTCTATATGGTCAATTTCCGTTAATCCGTCCGGATTCGGTACAAAGGCCGCCGCGACAAGTCTATGAATCATTACATTTTTCATTTCCCCCTTATTACAAAGACGGACAAAATAATAACCATTCCCACGATTTGCCGGTTTCATTTTCCTTTTAAGATACCGCGAATAAACATTGCCGGTTTGACTAATCAAATAACGCCCGTTGTATCCGGGAATTTCTTTCCAAATTTCACTTTGCATTTCTTGCCGATTTAATATGTTGCCGATTGATTGAAAATGCGCGGCCGGGCAATCGGCGTACCTTTTCGGATGGGTTGCAAATTCATCCTATCCGCGCATTGCAAAGTTACTGTTTTTTCTGAAATTCCGTATATTCTTCAATGTGCATTTCTTCCTGTCCTCTAACAACACATTCTAAAAACCCTTGGAATCCGTTACGGCGGGCAATGTCAATAATCGTTTCAAGCCGCTTTTGGCCCAACGATTCGCCACGGGCGATTCTGAAAACCTTTACTTTCGGATTGGATGCGATAACCAATTTGGCCGCAATTTCCATCGTTTGGGAATCGCTTACTTTCCCGGGGACGAACGGAACGCCGTTCAATTCCAACCCGTCGTCCGTGAACGACAACCCGGCAATCGGTAATTCGGCGTTTGCAATCAACGTGGCGCGTTCGTCGGCCAATTTGGCAATGTCGGCGTCCATCTGTTCGGATTTGGCCTTGAACGCGTCGTATTGGGCTTTCTTTTCCCTGTATTGGCAAACGACGTGGTAACGCTTGTTATGGGCTTCCGCTTCCGCCAACAGGGCCGGAACGTTGGTGTTTTCCGGGTTGTTCGCTTCGTACCGTTTAATCCAATCTTCGCCGTTGGCCTTGCGGCTTTCGAAATCGGCGCGTTCCGCTTCAATGGCGGCAACGTTGGCGTCGTATTGGGCGACAATCTTTTGTTCCGCTTCCTTTTGTTCGGCAATGGCCTTTTCGTACAGGATGCGGGCGGATTCCACGCGTTGGGCGTACACGGCCCGGGTTTCGTCGGCCTTGGCCTTTTCCGCTTCGATGCGGCCCGGAATGGCGGCAATCTGTTGTTTGCGTTGCTCAATCGCAGCGCGTACCGTCTTGGCCTTTTCAATCAACTTTGCGTTGGTTTCTTGGCGTTCCATCAATTCGGTAACGTCCACGGGTTCGGCGTATTTTTTAAGGTCGTCCGGGTCCAACTGTTTGGCCATCGTGTCCACGAATCCGGCAAACGTCTTGACGTCGCGGTTTACGCCGGTGCGTTCCTCTTTCAACGTCTTTACCGATTCGTCAATTTCGGCAATCCGGTTCCGGACCTTTTCGGGCAACAGGGCCTTAACCACGGCAATTTGTTTGCGGCGGCCGTCGGCGGTTTCGGACCAACGGGAAAATTCCACGGCGTCGAAATCTTGATACCCGAATATGCGTTGTAACATCGAAACGTTGTTGGTCGCCATACCGGTTGTTTTCTGTTTGATGGTAAGCGTTCCGCGTGGGTTCGCTTCCGTGAACGACAATTGTACGTCGTATTCTTCGCCGTCGTCGCCCACAACCATTTTGGCAAAACCCTTGGATGCGCCGTTGCGCAACACGTCGTCGCGTTGGCCGGTCAACAATGCGCCGATTGCTTTTAACAACGTGGATTTACCCAATTCGTTGTCGCCGGTCACGAAATAAACCGTTCCGTCAAAGTCGGCGTCGAATTTCTCAATTACTTGGAAATTCAAAAGTTCCAATTTCTTGATGTACATAATTGTATCGCCTGTTTATTGGTTTAACATCCCGGGAATCCGCCCGGTCGGTTTTGTGGCCCTTGCCGGAATCGAACCGGCACACCGTTAAGGTACAAAATTTTGAGTTTTGCGCGTATCCCAATTTCGCCAAAGGGCCATTATTTTTTACTATTCTTTCCGGCGTATGTTTCCGTTTGTGCGTGGCAATTCGGACAAAGGATTTGCAAGTTTTCCAAACGGTTATCCGTGTTTATCCCGTTAATGTGGTAGACCTGTAACGGAATCGGTTTTCCGTTCCATTCAGTATTACCGCAAATTTCGCATTTCCTTTCCTTATATCCGCCGACAAACAACCGGTTACGCAAGTTATTCGAACACTTATACGGCGAATTAACCGAAAATACGATGTTGTCCGGGACACGGGGACCAACGCCGCCCGTTTTACCCTTATTCCATACAGAACCCGTGAAATGGGAAATGTCAATGTTCAATTCCCGTATTTTCGCGTGGATAATCTTATATGAACCGCCAAATTGCGACCGTCCAAGACGGCGGCACATTTCCGCAATACTCTTTGATTGCGCGGCGGCTTCGATAAATTCCGCGTCGGTATTTTTGTATTTTCTATTCATATTCTTTGTTGCGCCGCCCCGATTCGAACGGGGAATACAAGTGCCAAAAACTTGGGTGTTACCATTACACCACGGCGCAATTCCTGTTATTCAAGTTCGATTCCGCAATACGTATAGTTCAATTCTTCGTCATATTCTGAACCGTCAAATTTCGGCCCAAAGAAATTTTCGATTGCGGAAACGGCGTTGGTGTTGTTACCCTCAATTTCCACGGTAAGATAAATTCCGCCTTTCTTTCGTCCGGACAAAACGGTTACGTCAACAGTCGTTCCGGCAATCGCCCCAATCTTGGCGTTCATCATCTGTTTCAAAATTTCTGTTCTCATTGTCTTAATCTTTAACCGGGAACCCGCCCGGGCGGTTGGGTCATTTCCTTAACCCGATACAAAGGTAAGGATAATTTTTATATTTCCAAACATTTTTCGCTAAATTTTTCGAAAAAGTCTTGTTTTGTCCTCAATCGCCGGATTCCATCGGACCGTTCCGGCCGCCAACGCCTGTTCAAACGCGGCGTCGGTCGGCCCGTGTTGGCCCAATTCGAACCAATGTTTGAATTTGGCCCGCTTGACCATAACCCGGCAAATCCCGTTCGGGTCCCGTGCAATATACGCGTCAACCTTTGTTCCCATCGTCTTTTTCTTTTCGGTAATCGCCGCCGTTTTCCTTATCCATCCGGCGCAACAACCGGCGTTGCTTCCGGTCGTATTCTTTCAAACAGGCATCCAACCCGTAAATAACCATCAATTGGCGTAACATCAAATGAACGTCGGCGATTTCGGTTATTACCTGTTCCGGCGTGGCGCGGCCGTCCTGTTCCCGGGACAACGCGGTTATCAATTCGCCCATTTCTTCAACGGCCTTTTGCTTTTGATGTTCCGGGCCGTAATGATTTACGGCCAACAACGGAACGGTCAACGGTTTTAATCCTTTCATCCTTTTTCAAACTTGGTTCAACCAAAATACCGTACCCGTATTGGGTTTGTTTGCACACGACGTTTTCCAACGCTTCCGGCGGATAAAAGTAACGGCAACAGTCTTTCGGGCCGGTCCGTGTATTCATCCAATCCAACATTTTGCAACGGCCGCATTGTTCTTTCGTCATATCAAAACAATTTCGGCGTTGGGTCCAACAAATGCGCGTTAAGGGCGTCCAACTCTTTTTCCAACCGCCGGGATTCATCCAAGATTTCCGGTTTGCGGAAAGTGAAATACCGGCGTTGCGTGTGCCGGACGTGTGCGACGAAACGCACGTATTCGGCCGCCTGTTCGGGCGTTATTTTTTCCAAATTTTCGATTTGCGGGCATTTCGTCCCGTCTTGGTACAACTTATCCATTTTTCTTTTTGCGTGTCTTTACGGGCTTCTTTTTGGCCTTTGCGGGGACGTCGGTTTTTCGTGGCCGTCCACGCTTGGGTTTTGGGTGCAATATTTCCCGTGTCATATTCGGGACGGATTCGGAACCGGCGTTGCACCAAAAGAACATCCCGGTTCCGGTCCTGTAAAAGTGTTCGCACGACCGGCAACCCGGGGAAT
>JAFXGD010000060.1 GCA_017513285.1 Alphaproteobacteria bacterium | reverse complement strand
TTTTTGTTGTCCAGTGCGTCAAAGGCTTGGAAAACTAACCTTTTTTGATGTGATGGCTAAAACTGAAATTGTCTGAAAATAATAAAAAAATCCAACAAAAGCGCTGGATTTCTAAGAAAAATTACTGGTGCCGGTTGTCGGACTTGAACCAACGACCTACTGATTACAAATCAGCCGCTCTACCAGCTGAGCTAAACCGGCAATGCCATGCAATTATACATATTCCGTCGACATAAGCAAGTAAAAAATCATAAAAATTTAATTTTTATGCAAACCGGGGGCAAAGGCAGTGTTAACGTGTTTTGTAATGGTCGCAGAATTTAACAATTTCATGTGCCGGTTGTGTCGCAGGTATGCGCACAGAATTTATGGATAGTGTTTTTAAGCAGGGTTTAAAAGTGCCTGTTCCTGCCTGGACTACACCCACACAAACAAATGTTTGTGCGGGGCCCGTATGCAGGAATGACACCACTTCGCCAAGGCTTCGTGGTGCAGGCAGTTTTTTTCATTTGCACAACCTGGATCCCGTGGTCAAGCCACGGGATGACAATGGAGGAGTGATGTCTGGGTGCGAAAGTCAAGCCACGGGATGACAATGGAGGGGGCGATGCCTGGGTGCGAGAGTCAAGCAGTGGGATGACACCACTTCGCCAAGGCTTCGTGGTGCGGGCAGTTTTTTTCATTTGCAATACCTGGGTCCCGTGGTCAAGCCACGGGATGACAATGGGGGTGGCGATACCTGGGTGCAAAAGTCAAGCAGTGGGGTGACAAGCGAAAAAAACACCGCACAATTGGGCGGTATGGTTGTTTGTTGTTTTTATCGTTGTTTTTCTTTTACATATTCTGCGGCACGTTTGCGTTGGGTTATGTTGTCAAACACACCCACAAACTCTGCTGGATTTTGCGGTTTTTGATACCGCACAACGATTTCATCGCCATCGTGCGGAAATATCACATCAGGCTGCAACGATATTTGCCCCTGGACAACAGTGCCTTGGCGATTTACACCCCAGAAATGCTCAGGCGAACCATAGTAACCATGCCTGATATTTAGTACTTTTACTGTATCCTGTGTGTAAGACGGGTCTGAGTAATCTGGACGAAGAGTGTCTTTGATTTTGTTGTTAATATCCTTGCACCCCGCCAGCGTCAACAGTGCAAACCCCATAATCGGTAATTTATGCAGATATTGTTTCATTTTGTTTTCCTTTTATCGTTGTTTTTCATAAGATGGGCATCGTTTGGCAATTTCACGTGCCGTTAAATATTGTGTTGGCCATACACCTTTATCTGCCGATACCAAGGTACCCGTCTGGTCATAGAATTTGTCCGCCAGATAGTAGTTTATTGTTGGTATGGTTTCACCCCGGATAAAGTCTTCGTGCACCATATTTCGTATATATTTGTTTTGTCCCAAATAACATCGCCTGTTGCACCCATCGCATAATTCTGGTTTAGACAATGGTGTTTGTTTGCGCCAGGCGTTCATATACCTCATAAAAAGTTCGACCATCTTTTGTGCATCTTTGTCATCACGGCCTAAGACATGATTCAAACAGCCATAATAGGAATCAATGTTATAAGTTCGGTCATATTCTTGGCCCCCCGGGTTATATTGGCGAACAAAGTTCAACAGTGCTGTCTGAATGATTTTATCTTGTTCTGGGGTAAATGTTGAAATATGAACTGCGTAATCCCCGACCATATATATTGAACCGTTTTTATACACAATTTTATCATAATAATAATGATACCATGGTCCTGGAATTTTAACAATTGTGTCTGGTGTAATTTTATCTGTAAAATTTGCAAGACCAATTCTGTTATAAAACCCCAACAGTTCATGCATCGTATACAGAAAATAATCCGCATAGGTTTCACGCATTGCATCTGGTGATAATTGCCCAGAATCCGATGGCGCAACCTTTTCCCATGGGTTTAGCTCATGCGGTTTTTGTGGCGGTAATTGCACAGGTGTTTTTTCGTTCGCACCCCCAAATAATTTATACCGCAATGTTTGAAAGAATTTCATGCAAAACCTCTTTTAGCGTTGTTTTTGTGGGGCATAGTGTTCAGGGAACAATATTTCGCCAACCGTTTCACGAATGAATGGGTCTTTGCATTTTCCAGCTTTCAGATTGGCAAGGCAATGCTTTGCACTCCAACGGCAGTTATTTTGTTCAACACTTATACAATTTGTTCTGAAATTAAAGTCGTGCAAATCTTGAAAATCCGTTGTGATTTGCAATGTTGGACCGCCATCGCCAATACCAATATGCCCACCGTATTTTAATGATGCGGTTAATGAAAAACTGTGTTTGCGTGGGTGCAGGCACATTCCCTTTGGAACAGGCGTGTTTAACAGTCTGCTGACAATAATGATTGCATCTTCCAGTGTCACAAGATGTTCAGACCCGTTTGGGTTTTTCAGAACAAACATTTCTGGCTTGCGTGTGTTGCGTAACATAAAATGAACCCCATCACTTACTCTCATCAGATTTTCCTTTCTATCGTGTCTTATAGTGGTCGCACAGGCTGGCGATTTTGCCAGCCCGTATTTTGGCGTACAATTTTTTCTGGTCTGTTTCTGTTCTGGTCCCCAGAACAACTTCGCCTGCGAACATGTCTCTATAATTCTCGTCAATATAATGGGTTATCACTAGCTCGCCAATTGTTGGATAAACATGACATTTATCTGGATTATAACTATACCCCAGGCGGCAATTGCATTCACAACCATCACAGTGGTCGCCTTGGGGGACAAATACTCGTGCCCATGGCGGTCTTATGTTTATCATCTTTTCCTGTGTAAATGACATTTGGTTTCCTTTATCTTTGTTTTTGTTGAATGCGGTTAAGGTATTCTTGCATTTTTGCCGCACAGGTGCCGTGGCAACCGCCTGCAAAAATATGATTTATTGTTGGATATTTATCAATTCCCCAACTGGGATGCGGATGCACTTGACAGCCCAGATAGCACCGCCGTTCGCACCCATCACATCGCACAGGTGTCTGTAATGGATTTTGTTCCTGATAATGTTTCAAGCCGAGATTAAAGCATTGGACCGCTTGGGGGAATTTTTGAGATTGGGTTTCTCGCATTTTTATAGACTCACCAGACAGGGTCCGCATTTTATAATGCCCGACCAACGATTGCACCGCATGACGGAATACCATATCTTGTTCTGGGGAAAAACGGATAATGGGAATTCCCCTATATGGTTGCATTTCATATGGATTCCAAATATATACTGTGCCGTTTTGATAGCAATAATAATTTCGTTCAAATTTATAGAACCTGTAATGATAGGGCATCCCTGGGGCAAACGAGGTGCCCGGTCCGAATCTGACCAATGCATCTGGGGTCAAAGAAGCACGCCATCCATATACATTTATATCACGTGCAGTACGATACAGTTCATGTAAAAAATAATCCGCATTCGTTTCACGCATTGTGGTGGGTGATAATTTATCAATGTCTTGCGGCGACATATTTTCCCATGGATGCTGTGTCATTTTATATCCTGTTATCTTGTTTTGCAAGGCTCACGCAGTTTGGTAATTTTGCGGATATCTTCATCCGGATTTCTATCAATGTACTCATAGAATGAGTTTGGAGATTTTACAGCCCACTCCATCTGGAATTC
>JAFXGD010000059.1 GCA_017513285.1 Alphaproteobacteria bacterium | reverse complement strand
GAATATTATTTTGGCAGACGAGATTAACAAGATAGAACAGAGTTTTCAGACTATGCGGGATACGCTGGGGGCGCAAATTGATTCTGCAACACAATTGAAAAATGCGTTAAGTGAACAGAATCAGCAGTTGGTGGCATTGGCGGATGACGCAACAAAAAAATTAGCGGTTATGTCAGGACGCTTGGACAATACTGTAAGTGGATTGGGTGAAGTTGTGGCATCAAAATCATGGACCGATGTTGAAAGCGCAACTGACAGATTTGCCACCACAGTCAGTGAGTTGTTGGCGAAAATTGATGCGACGTCTGAAGATACGACAACCAAGGTTGCGTCAATTGAACAGCAGATAGAATCGTGGTTGGTCAAAGGGCAAGAGTTGTCAGACAGATTAAAAAGTGAATTTGATACCAATGCCAATCAAATGCGTGGTTTGACAGATGATTCTAATAAGATTCAGGAACAGTTAAGCGGATTGGCCAAATCTGTTTCGGATGGATTTACCGGTGTTAAAACGGCGGCGGCTAACTATGAAGATATTATGGTGCGTAATGATCGGCTGTTGGATGGGTATTTGGAAAAATTAGATACGTTCAGCAAGCAATCTAAAAAGCAATTAACCAGCCAAATGAATACTTTGACCAATACGGCCAATGTCGTGGCCGGGCAAGTTCGATTGGCAGAGTCTTCGGTTGATAAACAGGCCCGTAAATTGGCAGATACGGTTGAAAAGTTGATGTCTTCGGCGGCAACGACCGAGGCATCGGTTCGTGGCATTTCGACCGAATTGGCAACACTGACCAATCGATTTGATGGTGAAATTAAAGAGTTTGCAACCGGTGTCGTGTCAGAATTAAAGACTGTGTCGGGGGTCGCAAATGTCACGTTGGAAAACACCCGTACGGCGGCGACTGCATTTTCTGAATCTGTGAAAACAATGGCGACGGGTGTGCGTGAAACTTTGATGGAAATGAATACCGCGCATACGCAACTGTCGGGTCAGTCGGCGAATTTGATTAAGATGTCGAATGACACAACCGCCCAATTACAGCCGTTGTCGGCATTGATTGAACGGTATTATTCTGCCCTGCCCGATTTGTCACGTGGCAGTGTAGAGGCCAGCGAGACATTAGAGAAAATCGTAACCAGTTTGAATGAAAAATTAAATTTGATGAAATCAACAGTTGCAGAATCAACCACGGCGATATCAGATTCGGCGATTAAGTTAGAAGATTTGGCGGGCGCATCACGCCAGCAAATGATTGATTTGATGTCGGATTATGCCAAGGCTGTGAATACTATGCAGACTTTAAACAAGCAGATGATGGTTGCACGTGCATCGGTCCCGATGGATGCAATTAAAACGGCCCCCAGTGGTGGTTTTGGACATGTCAGTTCCCAAGATTTCTTGGCGCAGAGTGAACGGGTGTTGGACAAGTTGCATGAACAGTCAATGGATTTAACACGTGCGACCGGTGCAGATATCCCGGATGTTGTGTGGAAGAAATATCATGGTGGTGATAAAACAATCTTTTCCAAATGGTTGGCAAAAATGTTGGGGGCGGCCGAAAAAAAGCGTGTGAAAGAGATGTTGAAAGGTGATGCGGTGTTCCGTTCCCAAGCAACGCAATTTGTACGCAGTTTTGATAAGGTTCTGAATATGGCGCACCAAACCGATAATCCGGATAAAGTGTCGGCCGCATTGGTCAAGACCGATTTGGGACAGATATATATATCATTAAAAAGCTATGTTTAAATAAAATCGCCCCATTTGGGGCGTTTTATTTTGTTGAATGTTGGTGCGACGTGTGGAAAGATAGGAACAAATGAAAGGCGCTTTGAAACTGATTTTGTTTGTTGGGATTTTGGGCGGGTGCAATCATGTGCATGTCGTGCCAGATTCTTTGCCGCATGGTGCAACTGTGTATGCCGATCGTGGTGGGTATGGTATGCGACGGTTGATAAAAGATCATTTGAATGCACGTGGGTATAAAGTATCTGTGGGCCGGGCGACAAACAATCGGACGGTGACCGAAGATATTGATATGGATACGTATCTTGTGCCACGTAATGTCCAATATGTTGTGACCGTTAAAGAACGGCAAGAATTCTTGCGACCTTTGTGGTGTGTATTTAACGGGTTTTGGTGGTGGCGGTTTAATGTGTCGATTGCAAATCAGAAAACAGGCGAAGAAATTTTAAGTTGGTTTGGACATGGATGCGCCAACAGTTCGGAACGCATGCTGAACAATTTATTGGATATAATGGAAAAATAAAAATCCCCCGGACGGGGGATTTTTTAGTCATCGATTACACTGTATTCACAGAAGCCTTCATTTGTGTCACAGCGGGAAATTGTGCCTTCGCTGATGAAATAGCCTTGGTCATGCAAGCATGCAGGGCATACAGATGGGGCCGTTGTGCCGATGTGCCACATGCCACAGTTTGTGCAACGCCACATAACAATGTTGTCTTGTTTGAACAATGTGCCGTTTTCAATGGCGTCAATCAATGCACGAAAACGTGATTCGTGATAGCGTTCCGCATAGCCAATGTTCTTTAAGATTTCTGCAATGGCAGGAAAGCCTTCTTGGGCTGCGATTTGTGCGAATTTTGGATACATATCTGTGTTTTCTTCGTGTTCGCCATAGGCAGCAGCCTGTAAGTTTTCCAAAGTTGTGCCAACTTTGCCCGCAGGGAAAGATGCGGTAATTTCCAAATCGCCACCTTCTAAGAATTTAAACAGGCGTGATGCGTGTTCTTTTTCTTGGTCGGCTGTTTCCAAAAAGATTTTGGCAATTGCTTGATAGCCTTCTTTTTTGGCGGCGTTCGCAAAGAAAGTGTAACGGTTGCGAGCCTGGGATTCGCCGGCAAATGCAATCAACAAGTTTTTTTCTGTCTGTGTACCTTTTAATGATACCATAGTTACTTCTCCTTTTGTTTTTTTGTTCGTAGAAAAATCTTAACAGAGAATCTAACAAAATGCAAAAATTATTTGTGTTTACATCTAAGCAGCCGTCTGCATACGTGCCGATGAATCAGGTCTGCATATTCGTCGTACAGTTTGATGCCCATGAATGCCCGGGCTTGCTCTATACTTTTGCCATATGACCAATATATTGTTTTGTCCGTGGTGTATTTTGCGACAATTGTGTCGGGGGTGTTGGATTTGAATTTGCCATAGCAATTTTCGCCAACGTGATAGGCCTGCCAATATTCAAAAGGCATGCGTTCTTGGATAGGTAATTTTTTGCCCAAAACAAATTCACGGTCACGTACAATGGTGATTTGGTCGGTGAATTTTGTTTGAATGCGCCACAGGCCGGATACAAATTCAACGTCCGTGATGTCCAGTTCCCGCAAAGGAACGCATTTACCGTCCGATGAATATGCGACCGCACCCATGTCACGGGCGGCAATAAACGCCAATGTTTTTGCGTGGATGTCCGGGTGTTCGGAATATTTATTTCGCGGTTGTGTCATTTTCTTGCCCCAAGAATTTCTTTTCTATGGCGACAATCAGCTCTGATATCCCTACTCTCCCTGCTGCGCTGATGGTGATGATGTCCGGTCTTTTTTTGCGACCGAATGATTTTTTGAATTCTGACATTTTTGCTGTCAATTCGTCCGGTGTAATGGCATCGGTTTTATTGATGATAACCATTTCCGGTTTGTTGGTTAAATCGCCACCGTATGAATCCATTTCGTGGCGGATTGTTTTATAGCGTACGCCCCAATCTGCTTCGGTGCCATCAATGACGTGCAAAATCATTTTGGTGCGTTCGGCATGTCCCAAGAATTGGTCGCCCAATCCGACGCCTGTGTGGGCGCCTTCGATAAGTCCGGGCAAATCAACCAATACGAATTCACGATCGTGGGCATACATAACGCCCAATTGGGGATTCAGTGTTGTAAATGGGTAATTTGCAATTTTTGGACGTGCCGCCGTCACCGCCGACAGCAGTGTTGATTTGCCGGCGTTTGGAAAACCGACCAAACCAATGTCCGCAATTAATTTCAAGCGTAAAACAACGGTGCGTTCTTCCCCGGGCAGTCCATCGTTCGCCTGCTTTGGTGCGCGGTTTGTGGGGCTTTTGAAATGCAGGTTCCCCCATCCGCCATTGCCGCCACGGGCCGCACGATATTCCATGCCATCTGTATTCAAGTCGGCATATTCGATTTCCTCGTTTTCGGACAATATTACCGTTCCCGTTGGTACGGGCAATACCAATGTGTCGCCCGATGCGCCTGTACGCATTTTGCCCATGCCGTTTTCGCCACGTTCGGCAACAAATTTGGTTTTATAGCGGTAATCAATCAATGTGTTTACATTTGGCACGGCAACAAAGACGACGTCGCCACCCCGGCCACCGTCGCCACCATTTGGGCCACCAAATTCGATGTATTTTTCACGGCGAAAACTGGCACTGCCGTTGCCACCATCGCCCGCTTTTATATAAATCTTTGCCCGGTCTAAGAATTTCATTTTTTATACCTTTGCGGCTATTATAACTTAAAAACTTGCAATTTCCAGTGTAAAAGAGTATAATTTTACTGCTGCAATGCAGTGATGATTCTGAATCCGTTGTGAAATAGTCATTTTGGACTGGGGGGCGGTACCCCACAGCTCCACCATTACTTGATGCGATTGGGTGTCGCATTTGGTTATGGGGCTGACATAGATTCGACAGGTGATGAAAGACAAACTGGGTGAATCCGACGTGGTGTCGTTAAAAGCCAACTAAAAACTGAATGGCGATAGAATCGCTGCGAACGACAATGTTCGCCTTGCAATGGCTGCCTAAGTATGGCGTTGAATGTGGTTGGCGATTGTTAGCTGCATTCGTTTAAGCAATTGCGGGGTTGGTCGGGTACCTGGCACCAGAAACCCGACATTTTATATTAATGTAAATATGAAGGATGATAAAATGTTCGGAAAAATTAAAAAAGTATTCTTTACAGGCGTATTTGGCATTTTGTATTTGTCATTTTTGGCCCAGGTTGCATATGTGTTATTCGTATTGCCAGATTGGGAATCAAAATTGGCTGCCATGGGTGCGTTAAGTGTTGAATGGTTGGTTTTGATTGCGGCACGTTATCTGTCAAAACGCAGCAGCAGCAACGCCCAACATAACAATGGTTTTCGCCGTCGTTAAAAATTTGTTCTATTAAAAAAACCGGCATTTGCCGGTTTTTATTTTTGTGAAATGGCTATAAAAAATCCCCCGTTATGCGGGGGATTGTGTTATTGCGACGGTTGGATTAAATCAATTTCGCCGAACAGACAAATGTCGGTTACAGAAATTTGGCCGTCGCTGTTTTCCAGTGCGCTGTCGGGGAAACAACGTTGTTCACCACTTTTGCATTTCTGATAATCCCAACCGGTATCTGGGTTAACGTCTTTGTACGCATCACCCATTTCTTTTTGCAGATATTCTCTGACTTTGTCGCATTCGCTGGCGTTGCACAGATATTTATACTCCCTTCCATCGTAAGAGACAGTCCAAGATTGTGGAATGCTGGTGTCTATCTGGCTTTCGTTATGCATACAATTTATTGCATTCCAGTGCAGACAAATATCACCACCATTAGAGAATACATCTCTTGCGTGTACTGTGCCGGCCTGGTTACATGTGCATCGTTTGCCGTTGGTGCCATTGGCATTCCATGTTCCGCCCGATGTTTCGCATGCGCTTTGGTACTTGCCCTCTACGCTATCTATGCATTTTGTGCCGGTGCTAAACGATACGCCCGTTATATCCATAAAGGCCCCACTCCACCATTCTTCACCATCAAGACAGGCCGTGCATTTTTGCAGCGATCCCCATGCAGAACTGCGATTGCCAAGTGTGTCCGTCATCAAATGTTCACGATCATCCTCTGTCAACCACCCTTCTTTCTCGGTGTGGCCGGTTGCCTCATTGCATGTACATATTTCATACCCATTTTCATCGGTTGCGCTCACTTGTCCATGGTTGCTGGCACACCAACATTCATAGTGGCAACCTGTTTTGTTTGTCATATTTGCCGTGCAATAGTCGTTATCAAAGTTTGTCCCAACGTATTCCCCGCCCGATAACGCACACGCCAATCGTGCATTATTATCGTATGGTTTTTGAACACATCTGTACATGCCGGTGGCTTCATCATATTCGGATACACCATGTTCGCATCTGCAGACATAGCGGGATGGATTGCCCGAACATGCATATTGGCATGGCCAATATTCCAAATATCCGCCGCCATACCAATCCCACTCCTCGACACCAATTTCATCGACACTTCTGGATGATAGTGTATATCCACGGTCCGTATCGCATTTGCATGCCACATAGTCGTTCGACAAAGTTTCAGATAATTCGGCATCGCAAACAGAACCAATTGGCACACATGCGTTAACGTCCGCATTGTATTCTGTGTTTTTATCGCATTTGCATCCGCCTTTGCCGTCCGATACAAAGCCTTTGTATGATGCGCACATACAATGTGGCAAATCGTCATCGTCAGACAAACTGTATGATTCAAAACCAAAACCTTTACACTGACACTTTCCAGTGCTTTCATCAAATGTGCCGTCGCCAAATGCGCCGCATGAACGCTCTAATGTTTCAAGTGACACACACGACTCTGCACATGAAGCCCAGCCCGACTCACTTTTTGTTATTACACACTCTATATCAATCGGTTTATTATTTTTATCCAAAACCTTTTTGTCATCCAAATACCAATATATAGCTAAATCTTTGGTTCCTAAATAAGGATCAAATGTGTCTGAATTCCAACCATTTTCGTATTTGTTTTTTAACAAAGAATGATCCCTTTTGTCTTTCCGTTTCCATGTGCCATTTGGGCATACGCACTTTTCTGGGGAATCTGGACTGCGCACAAACGTTGCATCACACATACAATTGCCGTTTGCATCACGTTGTGCAATTGAGTGTGACACTGCCTTTCCCGAACAGGTGCAGGTTGTAAAGTTAAAGTGGTCGGTTTTAGAGTACGTTTCCATACCGATGCTATAAATATTGCCTCCTTGGGCACGACATAGGCTTTTTGCCTCTTCCGTGCTGGGTATCAGCCATGTCAAATGCGCATAACTGTGGTCAAAAAAGGCATCGGAACCAAAGTTTGATGGTTCGAACAAACACATGCCAATATTGTTGTCAACAAAATATGTCCCATCATGGTTTGCCTTACTGTCAGTACACCATGCGTCCAGTGAATATGCAATACATGCACCCGTATCAATGTCTAAATAAGCACTGTCAAAGATTCCGTCTTGGTTCATGTCCACACGTGAACAATCGCAGTAAACGAATTCTTCGTTAAATATTCCACCCGTTTGTGTGCAATATTGTTTGTATGTGCTTTCTGTGACGCATTTTTGAGCCCTGGATTTTGAATCGCCGACCGCCAAACACCCATCGGTATTGTTGCAGTTACCAAGGCTGACGGATCGGCAACTGTCTGCATATTTTGAACAATTGGAACCGTCTGGGCCGCTGTATCCGGCCGCAGTATTGCATACGCAAATGCCGTTTTGTTCTATTGTGCTGCCGTCCGACATGGTTGTGCATGCGCATTTCCCATTATGCCATTCGCCGCCGGATGCAATGCATGCGTGTTCGCCTGCCGGGTAACATTTGTTGTTATATGCTACATATCCACTG
>JAFXGD010000058.1 GCA_017513285.1 Alphaproteobacteria bacterium | reverse complement strand
TTTTGCCAAAGCGGCAGATTTAAGTGCGGCGCAAATCGAAATTGGAAATTTAAAGGCCGGTGCATTGGAAACTGCGGAATCAATTTCCGGGTTGCAAACCAAAATGGAAGCAATCTATAACGATTTTGCAACCAAAGCCGATTTGACGGCGGCCGAAAAAGCTTTGAAGACAACCATGGAATCATTGGGTACACGTATCAAAGCGAATGAAGATGCAATTGCCGAATTGCGTGCGGCGGTTGATAAAAAGGTTGACAGTACAACGTTGGCAACCACGGTTCAAGAATTGGTTGAACAAAACGAAATTACTATACCAATTGCCGACGGTTCGATTACAACCGAAAAATTGGCAGATGGTGCGGTTACGTCGCATAAAATGAGCGTTGACGATTTTGAACCGGGTCAAATGGCGATGTTCATGAATTACAACGGCGTTGGCGAATGGGTATTGGTAAATGTAGCCGGTGCGGGTGACGCAACAAAATAAAGAATTGGAAAGTAGGACGACCCCAACGGGTCAAATAAAAGAACAAAAAACAAAAAAAAAGAAAGGAAGAAAAAAATGAAAGTAAAAAACATTATGTTTTCAGGATTTGCTGCGGCAATCTTGATGGGCGTGGGTGCGGCAAACGCAGCAGTTATTGCCAATCCTGTAACTTTGGCGGATCAGGGCTACGTTGATACAAAAGTGAGCCAAGCGGAAGCAGCAGCGAAAAAACACTTTGATGATAAGTATGACTCAGAGAGTAAACTGTCTGTTCTGTTGAATGCAAAAGAAGATGCTGCAAATAAAGTCTCATCTGATTCTAATGTTGATCTTTCTGACATGACACCAGAAGAAGTTAATCAGTTTATGGCAGAGCGTTCGAATGAAAATACAAAATATCCTACAGTTGCAGCGGCGCAGCAAATTGCGCAGGTTGTTCTGAAAAGTGTTAGCACTACTGCGGCAGACGTTTCGGCTATGAAAACAAAAGTAACAACTTTAGAAAATGTTGTTGGTGCGGATGCTAATTCTGGTTTGCAGAAAGCGGTTGCTGATAATACTTCTGCTATCGAAACGTTGAACGGTGATGTAAACACAGAAGGTTCTGTTGCGAAATCTATTGCCGATGCTTTGGATGAAAAGAGCTATACAACATTGACTGAGGTAGCAGGACAAGGTTACTTAAAGTCTGGTGATTTGACAGAATATGCAAAAACTGCTGAATTAAATGCGGCTACTGTGGGTGAAACAGGTAAATTTATCGCCACCATTTCTGAAACAAATGGTATTGTCAGTGCATCTGCAACCGAATTTGCCGGTGAAGTTACTGCGGATGGTGCGATTGCGCCAACGGCCAAGGCAGTTAATGATTTTGTAACCGGTAAAGGTTATGCGGTTGCGACAGATGTTGCAAGAGATTATGAAACAAAAGCAAATGCAGCAGCGACATATGAAACAAAAGCAAATGCAGCAGCATATGCAAAAACAGTAGACGTTAATGCAGAATTGGCCAACAAATTAGATTCTACTGCTTTGACAGCAAATGGTACATATATGGTAACCAAAACAGCCAATGGTATTGAATATACTGCGGTTACTGTTGCAACAGCAGAAGATGCGGCTACTGAATAATAATACATAACGGGCAAGACCCCGTCGTAATGGCGGGGCATGATGGAAAGAAAGGATATTAACATGAAAGTTAAAAATATTGTGTTCTCGGGTTTTATGGCGGTGGTCTTGGCCGGTGTATGTGGTGCTGCAAGTGCTGCGGAAATGACGGGCGATGCTTTGGTCGTTGCGTCAAAAGGTTATGTTGATGTAAAATTAGGAAACGTGAATACCGAATTGTCCGAAAAAATTACGGCTTTGGAAAATGCAAATAAAGAAGGTGGTTCGGTCGCAACCGCAATTGCAGCGGCACAAGAAGCGGCAGATGACGCACAAGATGCGGCAGATAACGCCCAATCAGATGTTGATACTTTGGCCGGAAAAATGGATTTGACCAATGCCGCCAGTGATTTATCCACTGCTTTGGCGGCCAAGGAAAACACCGTAAATAAAATTGCAACAACAAATGCGAATTATTTTACAGGTGGGAAAGTTAAAGAAAATGCTTTGACATCTATGGCGTCCGATAATGCGAATTTCCCAACCATTGCGGCGGCTGTTGAAATCGCAGATGCCAAAGCACAAGATGTGTTGACGAAAGTTAATGCAAATGCTGGGAGCTTAAACGCAATCACCACTAATGTTGAAAAATTGATGGGCGCAGATACAGAGGTAGGTTCTGTTGCATATCAAGTAAAGCAGGAAAAAGAACGTGCCGAATTGGCCGAACAAGCAAATACTGATGCGATTGCGACATTGAATGGTGATGCAAGTACAGAAGGTTCTGTTGATTACAAAGTATCGGCATTGGAAACAAAGTTAATGGACGCAACAAATGGTACGGTTACTGCGGCGATTAAGGTCGAAGCGGATCGTGCAAAATTGGCCGAACAAGGTTTGCAAAGTGCAATTGATACAATTAATAATGAACAAAATGGTATCTTGGCACAGGCAAAAGATTATACAGATAATGGTTTGGCGAAACTGTACAGTAATGCGTCCACTTGTATAGCGGCGTCCGCGTCAAAACATTGTATTATGTCGGCACATGCAGATGAGTCGGGTAATCCGGTTTATGTATGGATTGACTTGACTGCACCAGCGGAATAATTGTTTCCCAAAAAATATTTTTTAAAATGTGTGTAAAGTCTAAATTTGCGCTTTACACACTTGGGCAAAAAATGATATTATAGAATCATCGAAAGGAAGGATGGGATTTTATGAAACGTTTAACAGCAGGTATCTTTGCCGTTTTAATGGGTTTGGTATCCGTTAATGTTGCAGATGCTGCCGTTACGTCCGAAGCATATGTAAAGCAAGAATTGGAAAAAAAACAGCCTGTGCTGACCCAAGAAAATGCGGCGGGAACAAACGTAACTATTTCATCAGATCATAAAATTAATGTTCAAACAACTGATACTGCGGCGGCGGGCAGTATTGTGCCTGCGTCGGCGGGTTTGGTGCATACGGTTATGACCGATGCGGAAACCGCCCGTGCCGGATTGGGTACACGTATTACTGCAAATGAAACGGCGGTCGCAGACCTGCAATCGGGTAAAGCGGACAAAGGTACAAAATTGTCCGATTATGGTATTACGGATGCATATACCAAAGGCGAAACGGATACCGCCATTGCCGATGCGGTCAAAGGCACCATGGAAGGTGACGTGTCGGCGGCATTGGGTGATTATTTGAAAAAAACCGAAGCCGAAGCCATCTATGAAACGATTGCCGCGGCCCAGGCGACAAATGCCAAACAAACGGCGGATATCCAAGCCAATACTGATGCGGTTGCCACGTTAAATGGTAATGAATCTGTTGACGGTTCGGTTGCGAAAAAAATTGCTGATTCTATTCAGGCAATGTCTTTGGTCGATGTTGCCACGGATCGTGAATTTGTGACATTGGTTTCACAAACAAATGGTAAGATTTCTGTTGAACGTCGTGCATTGAAACAGTCCGATATCCCAACAATTACACTTAGTCAGGTTGGTATCGAGAATGGTACAGATTGGCGCACGTTGATGCAGATGTTGGCGGATACCGAAGGTTCAATTCAATTGGTTGCAACAAAAAGTGGTTTGCAAAATTTGGTAATTCGCAATGGTGCTATCACATCCAGTATGATTGCCGATGGTGCGGTTGGTACGGATCAATTGGCCGATGGTGCCGTTACCGGTGATAAATTGGGTGAAAATGCCGTCACCGGTGACAAGATAAAGAATGGTGTGGTTGATGCGAATAAATTGGCCGAGGCGGTTCAGAATCAGTTAAATGGTGCGTTGCAGGCACCAAAGTCATACGAAGCATCGGATGCGGGGACTTTGGTTCTGACGGCGGTTCCGGACGGCAAAGGTGGTTACACCTATGCGTGGGAGGCCATTTCCGGTCGGTGATTAAAATCGCCCCCGGCGGAAATTTAAACAGTCATAATCGATTTGGATTCGGTTTTGGCAAAAATGTCATGGTGCGGCTATCCAATCTGTGGCGAAAATAAAACCAAGAAAGAAAGGAAAGAAAAATGAAAAAAATATTAACAGTTTCGTTGTTTGCGGTTATGGCTGTATCCGCTGCACACGCAGAGATCGCTTCTACAACTTATGTCGGAAAACAGATTGCAGATTTTAATACTAGTACAGTAAAGCCATTGGGTGACAAAGTTGGTAGTGCTACCTTTACAGATGCTAAGATTGTTAAAGATGCTGCTAACGTAACTGCTGCGGTTACTGCTTTGGATGCAAAATTGAGTGAAGTTGCTTCGGGTTCAGGTTTGACATTGGGTGCAGATGCAGTTAACTCTGGTAATATCGTCGATGGTGCGGTCGCCCTTGTGGATTTGAATGATGATGTTACGACTGCAATTGCCGATGCTAGACAGGCTGGTACAGATGCATCAGCTGCTTTGACAGCTCATATAACGGATGCCGGCAATACATACGAAACAAAAGAGGATGCGGCATCTAAATTGAACGAAGCAAAGCAATATGCAGCTGGTTTGGCCAGCAATTATGATGCGTCTGGTTCAGCGGCTCAGGCTTTGGAAGATGCAAAAGATTATGCAGACAGTTTGGCCAGCAGTTATGATGGGGCTGGTTCGGCGGCAACTGCGGAATCCAATGCAAAGAAATATACGGATGATAAAGTTAAAACGTTGAATGGTGTGACAGGTAGTGTGTCTGCGGACGGTAATTATGTTGTTCAAACAACAGAAGCAAATGGTATTGTAACCGTTTCCCGTCAAGCGTTTGATACCTCGATTTCTAATGATGACAACGCAGAACATTCTACTGTGACGGCGCCAACGACTAAAGCTGTTGCCACTTATGTT
>JAFXGD010000057.1 GCA_017513285.1 Alphaproteobacteria bacterium | reverse complement strand
GTTCTGGGGTTGTTGGTTTTTTCGGATCTGTTTGTGTAAACATTTCTGTTGTTCCTTTGTTTATTTTTGTTTTTGTTGCTGGGCCGCAATCATGTCTTCCAGACAGCGTTGGGCCGAATTCATCGTAATGTGCAGGCGTTCTCTGGCTTGTTTGATTTGGGGTATTTTATGAAAGTTTATACCGCTGCCAATCAATGCCAATAATGCGATTGTTGCCATGGTTGCCCGTTCGCCGGTTGTTGTGGTTTCTGTATTCAGTGCCAATATCGTAGATGCGGTTGATAATGCACCCAATATTGCAAATATGGCGCCAAACGTCGTGTGTGTGCCAATTTTGCGTTGCAATTCATTGTCACGCTTGGTCGTATAGTCGTGTATGTATTGTGGGTTTAATATTTTTACTTCGTTGTTTGACATAGATATGTTCCTTGATATTTTTTATGTTTTTTATCACTATAGACGAAAAAATGTAATTGGCAAGTTGATTTTGTGTAATATATGCGATATCATGTCGGTATGAGATTGGATCAGGCGTTGGTTTTAAAAAAAATATATACCACACGGGCACGGGCGGTTGCTGCAATTGATGCGGGGTTGGTGACGGTAAATGGTGTTCCCGCCAAAAAGCCCAGCCAACAGGTTTTAGATACGGATGTTATTGTTGGGGGTGGGTTGCCCTATTCCACCGGTCGTGGCAGTTTAAAGTTGGCGCATGCATTACAATATTTTGGGATAAATCCAACAGGCATGGCGTGTTTGGATGTTGGGGCCAGTACGGGCGGATTTACCGAAGTTTTATTGAAAAATGGTGCTGCACGTGTTTATGCGGTTGATGTTGGTACAAATCAATTGGCGGATTCGTTGCGCAATAACATGCGTGTTGTGTCTTTGGAACAAACCGATATTCGTACCCTGCCCCCGCAATCTGTGGTGGATTTGGTGGTTATAGATGTGTCTTTTATATCGTTGACAAATATTGTTGATGCGGTTGTGCGGTGGGGGGCGGATGTTGTGGTTGCGCTGGTAAAGCCGCAGTTTGAAGTGCCACGTGAAGTTGCAGCAAAATTTAATGGTGTTATAAAATCAGAACAATGGCATGATTGGTCCGTAAATCAGGTCGTTGAATGTTTCGCAAAATCGGGATTTCGATTGCGTGGGGTGACACAATCGCCAATATCGGGTGGCAGTGGAAATGCCGAATTTTTGGCGTGTTTTGAAAAAAATAATTAAAATCAATCAAATAGTTTCTTGAATTTGTGGTGAATTTTGTCTAAAATTCGCCGGCATATTTAAATAAGACAATAGGATATACAATGGCAGAAGATATCAAACAAGTGCATGAACGTGAAGCCAAATGGCAGAAAAAATGGCAGGAATCCGGTGCATTTACACCGAAAAATGATGGAACAAAAACGCCTTTCTATATGTTGGCAGAGTTTCCTTTCCCATCGGGTACGGGATTGCATGGGGGGCATATGTTGAACTATACAGGATGTGACGTGATGGCACGTTTCCGTCGTATGCAGGGATTTGATGTATTGTTCCCATTGGGGTTTGATTCGTTGGGGATTTCTGCGGAAAACTATGCGACAAAAATTGGTCGTCACCCATCTGTGGTGGTGCGTGAATTGGCAGAGAAGTTTACCAAAAATATGTTGGATATGGGGTGGTCTATTGATTTAAATGCCCAAGTTGCAACGTCAGATCCGGAATTTATCAAATGGACCCAATGGATGTTTATTCAGTTCTTTAAAGCCGGATTGGCATATAAATCTATGTTGCCGATGAATTGGTGTCCAAATTGTCGTACGACTTTGACCAATGAAGAATTAGAAGATGGTAAGTGTAACCGTTGCCATGGTGAAGTGGAAGTGCGTGAAAAAATGCAATGGAATTTGGCAATTACAAAATATGCAGATAAATTGTTGGACGGATTAAACTTGGTCGATTATCCGGAAAAAGTTAAACGTGATCAGATTAACTGGATCGGGCGTTCAACGGGTGCAGATGTCGATTTTATGGTCGGTGATGATAAAATGACCGTTTATACAACACGTGTTGATACTATATTTGGTGTGACATTCTGTGCGATTGCGCCGGAACATAAATTGTTGGCGAAATGGTTGGATGAAGGCAAAATTACAAATGCAGATGCCGTGCGTGATTATATCAAACAATCTGCCGCAAAATCAGAGTTCGACAGAACAGATGCAACCAAAGAAAAGACCGGTGTTAAATTAGAAGGCATTATGGCAAAAAATCCATATACAGGTACCGAAATTCCGGTGTTTGTTGCGGACTATGTTTTGGTGAACTATGCACACGGGACAATTATGGCGGTGCCGGCACATGATGAACGTGACTGGGATTTTGCCAAGAAATTTGGTTTGGATGTAATCCCGGTATTGGCGGGCGGTGAACCGGATAAAGTATGGGTTGGTGATGGTGAACATATCAATTCAGATTTCTTGAACGGTATGGGAAAGCAACAGGCAATTCAAGCGGCAATAAAAGTCGGCGAAGAAGCCGGGTTCGCACGGCCAAAAGTTCGCTATCGTATGGGGGATTGGGGATTTTCGCGTCAGATGTATTGGGGCGAACCTATCCCGTTGGTATATTGTGAAAAATGTGGTTGGGTGCCTGTGCCGGAATCGGAACTGCCATTGATGCAGCCGCATATGGAAGATTTCAGACCGACCGAAGATGGCGAATCGCCTTTGGCACGTGCGACAGATTGGGTGAATACAACATGTCCACACTGTGGTGCGCCGGCCAAACGTGAAACGGATACTATGCCGCAATGGGCGGGGTCTTCGTGGTATTATTTAAGATATTTAGACCCACGTAATAATGATGCATTCTGTTCGACGGCACAAATGGAAAAGTGGATGCCGGTTGGACACTATAACGGTGGAAATGAACACAATACACGCCATTTGATTTATTCTCGATTCTGGCATCGGGCTTTGTTTGATTTGGGACATGTAAATACGCCGGAACCATATCACAAGCGTACTACGAACGGTTTGCTGATGGGGACAGATGGTAAAAAAATGTCTAAATCGGCCGGAAATGGGTTCCAGGTGGATGAAAAATTGGCCGAAGTTGGGGCGGATGCAGCACGTACAACGGTGCTGTCTTTGGGGCCATGGGATTCCAATGTTAATTGGTCCGAAGGTGCGTTGGCCGGTGTTCAACGTTTCTTGAAACGTGTTGAAGCATTGGCGGATAATATAACAGATGCGCCAATGACAGATGCCCAAGAACGTTTGGTTCATCGTTTGATTGCAGATATGACGGAACGTTTGGATGGTATGAAGTTTAATACGGCTATTTCTGCAATGATGGAATTTATTAATGCGTTTTCGGGCGCAATGCCACGTGCGGCATATGAAACGTTGTTGCAGATGCTGAATCCGTTTGCGCCACACATGACCGAAGAAATGTGGGAACGTATGGGGCATTCAGATATGTTGGTGTTTCGGCCATGGCCAACATTTGATGCGGCAAAATTGGTGGCGACCGAAATGACCATTGTTGTTTCGGTAAATGGTAAACGTGCGGCGGACTTTGTTGTGCCGGTTGGCAGTGATGAAGCCACAATTGTTGCGGCGGCCAAAGATGCGGCGGGTCGCAAATTAGATGGTGCCACAATTATAAAGACGATTGTCGTGCCAAATAAATTGGTGAACTTTGTTATAAAGAAATAATCCAAAAAGTCGCATAATAAAAACCCCCGCATGTTGCGGGGTGTTTTTTTATGTGTGGTGCTTTATTCCATTCCTTCGGGGGTTTGCGATATGTCGCATGAGGTGGTGGTGGGGCTGCAACTCAAAGGTTGAACCTGATTTTGTTGGTTGATTGTGGCGTCTTCCCATGTGGTGGTGGTACCCTCTGTTTTCGGAATGGTGGCGACGCATTTTGCAGATGTGCCATTGTTACTGCGTCGGCCGCCGTTTTCCCAACACAGGCATGCACCCCATGATTGTGTGTCAACGCCGTCTGCATATCCCAATGGACACATGTTTTCAGCGCCTTGAATATTATAACCGGTGGGGGAGAATGGCGTTCCTGTCCCACCCGTTGAATTGTCTGACTTGATTTGACAGAAAGCTTCCTGGTTATAAATACCTGTGTTAATCCATTGATATTCAACAAAACGGCCCGAAATATTTGTGCATTGCGTGGTCAATATAGACAGTATTTGATTGTAAATTTCGGTTGCGACGCCCCTGGGTCGCAGATAGCGATGATTCAGAATATCGTTTGTGATAAAGCCGTATCTGGGGGTGTCGCCGTCGGTCTTAAATGCCAATGGTGAATCTTCGTCGTGGGTGGCGTTTGTGTTTGCCAAATCGAAACCGCCAAATGCACGTTCAATCATGTCATCGCTGCTGCATGCGGATATATTTTGCAATTGCTTTGCGCATTCAGATTTGATAATCGGGGTGCTAGAAGATGTGTAATCGTACAGTGTGAACCAGTCGGGCGCCATACCCGTTTTAAACAGTCCACTGTATGGATAATAGAAATTTTCATAATTCGTGCCACCGTATTTATCAAAGCACTGCTTTACAACCGCACGGCATGCGGTTAGTGTGTCGGTGTCTTGGATTGTGTCCATATATGCTTGGATAATATTGTCGTCAAACATGTTGTTGCATGATTGTACATAGTCGGCACACATATTGGCATTTAATGTCAATGCGTCTGGCTGTAAGACAATTGTGGCATCGCCGGTTAATTCCGCCATGGCAGATGTTATGGCGTTGTCATTGTTGATATAGCATGAAGACACAAAGTCAAAGCATCCCTGCTTGATTTCTTGGACTTTTTCTTTTTGGGCATAGTATATGTCCAACATTGCTTTGTCCAAGTATTCTGCCCATACGATGTCGGCTTGTTCGGTACATGTGTTCAGGGCGTCGGTGGCAAACTTTTTTACACGATTTTCAAAATTTTGTACAAATGCACGATTGGCTGCATTTTGGGCCAGTTTTTGATCTGCGGCCTCTATCCCATCTGCAAAGACCAACATTTGTTCCAGTTTATAGAAATCTTTGACGCCTGTAATCGGTGCGCCGGTCGATATGTCAATATATTTCCCGTTGTCCAGGCATTTGTGATAATTTTTGCCGCATACTTGTTCGTCGACAATGGCGCTTTCAACCGCATTTATACATGCGGTCATATCGGCAGAGTTGTGTTTTTTGCGATTTTCAATACGGGCCAAATCCAACATGGCACTGCCTTCACGGATGTTGGCTTTCATTTCTTTGCGACTGGTTTCAATGGCGGTGGCGACGGTGTTGCAGTCTTGTTCAATGGCCATTAAGTATGCGGTGACCGCACGTTGTAATGATGCGTCGTTGCAGTCTGCCATGACGGCTTTTCGACATTGGGGATAGACCGCACTGTATAATGATTGCCCGTTGTAAGTGCCAATTATTTGTCCGGCGTCCGCTGTGCCAAATGCATTTGCGGTATCAAAAGATATTTTTATGCTGTTTAAATCGGAATATTTGCCGTCAACATGACTGTCTGCGCCACGGATGGAATTCATAATAGCCTGCAGCAGTGCTTTGGATGCGGATGTGTCTTTGGTTAATGCGATTTCGCCTTCGGATGCACTGACCATTGCGCCGGCTTGGGCGGCGGTCATTCCAACAATGTCCAGGTTGTCTGAAAATGTGGTTAATTTGTCGCCGGCACTTTGCAGTGTGTCGCGGGCATCCATTAATTTATAGACACGGTCGCTGCAAGAACAACGACGGTAATCATCGCTTTTTAATGTGCAGAATTGGTCCATGCATGAAAAGTAGGTGTTTTTACATTGTTCGTATTCCGCACCTGTGCGTGTTTGCGCCATGTCAAAGCCGGCGCCGGTCGTGGCGCTGCGTGCGGTGATGCGTTGGGGTGCTTGGTTCTGTGTGGGTGTTGTTGTGCGCTGGGCTGTGCGTGATGCAGTGGTGCGTGCCACGGGGGTTGATGGTTTGCGTTGTGTTGTGCTGCGTGGCGTAGAATATATGCGATTTTGCGTTTGTGCTGCAGATTTTGCCGTGCGTGCCACGGCCGTCCCGTCACGGACAGCAGCATTGGCAACCCCAAAGCATGCCAAGATGTTTGCAGTAAAAATCAGAATTTTCTTCATCTCTGGTGTAAATGATATCAAAAATGCGTATTTTTGCGCAAGTAAATAATAATGTTTTTAATGAAAAACACCCCGTTTGGGGTGGGTTTATGTGTGGTGGATGTGATTGGACTCGAACCAACGACCTCTTCGATGTGAACGAAGCGCTCTAACCAACTGAGCTACACATCCGCATATGGTGCATATTATACGCTTTTTAAGTCGTCTTGCAAGTGTTTTTATCGTGGTTCATGGGTGACTGGGTTGCGCAAAAGACAATTGAATAAAATATCGAATCAGACCGGGGTGTGATGGTCAATAATTATCCAAATACGCATAGTGCATGAATAAAAAAACACCAACGAAAGTTGGTGTTGTATCTGTTTGGTGGGGATAGTGGGACTTGAACCCACACGGTCGCAATGACCAAAGGATTTTAAGTCCTCAGCGTCTACCATTCCGCCATATCCCCGAAGACTTGTATAAAAAATTGGTGGAGCTGATGGGACTCAAACCCACGACCTCTACGATGCGAACGTAGCGCTCTATCAACTGAGCTACAACCCCAACTGTGGTGGGCGTAAGAAGACTCGAACTTCCAAGGTATTGCTACCACTAGTACCTGAAACTAGCGCGTCTACCAATTCCGCCATACGCCCGAAAACCTATGGTTGCCCACAAAGCGAATAAGATAATAACTTAAATTTCAATTATTTGCAACAAGAAAAATCATGCGGTGGGATAAAAAATCGCCCCACTTTATTTCGTGGGGCAATTCGGTTTATATCGGCAGAACAATTCGGACACGCAGGCCGCCCATGTCACTGTCTTCCAAGAATATTTGGCCACCGTGATTTTCAATTGCGGTTTGGGCAATCGATAATCCCAGCCCTGTGCCGCCGGTGTGTGTGCCACGTGCATCGTCCAATCGTACAAATGGACGTAATGCGTCACGCTTGCGGTCGTCGGGGATGCCAATGCCGTCGTCTTCGATTGTGACCGTTATGGTGTCAACATCATCCTGTTCGGTTATTTTGATTTTTGTTTTTGCGTATCGGGCCGCATTTTCGATTATGTTGCTGAATGCACGTGCCAATGCCATGGGACGGGCATAAAATTGGGCCGGTGTGTCCGGAAAATCTGTTACGATTTCTTTGTCGCCGGCGGCATCACGTGCAATGCGTGTCAACATTGGTGGCAGTTCGGTCGCCTGCTCTATTTCCGGGGTTTCACCACGGGCAAATGCCAGATACCCATTAACCATTTCGGTCATTCTGTCAATGTCTTGTATCAAATTTTCGTTGGTTGCCGTTTCCGTTTCAATGGCCAAGCGCATGCGGGCCAAAGGTGTTTTTAAATCGTGGCTGACCGCATTTAACATGTCTGTGCGGGTGCGATTATATCTGTCCAGACGTTGTTTCATGGTAATCATGGATGTGGCGGCTTCACGGATTTCTTTGGATCCGGTTGGAACAAAACCGGGTGCGTCCAAGCCGCGGCCAAAGCGGCCCGCCGCATTGGCGATGCGACGAATGCTGCGGGTGTGCATGATGATAAATGGTGTAATCAATATCGATACAATTAAAATCGAACCAATTAACCATATGATGAATACTTCGGTACTGGTAGAATATATGCGGTACAAAGATGAACCAAATGTCGCAATCTGATTGTTTTGTGTCGGAACATCGATGAATACCAAACGCTTGCCCCGGTCCATGTATATGTTGGCCGGACGTTTTAAGCGCTTGGACAATTCGTATGCCAATTTGCCCGTTTCACGTGATGCGTTATCGTTGTGCCGTGGGCGACTTAATTGGTCGTGAAATGTTACGTTAATGCCGATGTCACGTGCCATTTTTTGTGTGGCATCTGTGTTGCCTTCGTCAATAAAGTTCATCATTGTTGTGATTTCGCCCGCCAAACTGCGTGCCATGGTATCGTGTACACGGGACCAGTGATTGCCAAAAAATGCATTCGCAACAATTACTTGGGCAATAATCAGTGGTAATAATATCATTAATATAGTGCGCCATAAAAATGTACGTGGTGTCAATCTCATGTCTTAGCCTTTTTGGATTGTGGGTGTGGCGGATAAATCAACCAATTTATAGCCGCATCCACGAATTGTTATTATGTCCAGGTTTGATAGTACCAAATTTAATTTACTGCGCAAGCGTTTTGCAACCATTGGCGCCGCCGGCACAGTGTTTCCAATCGGATGTGTTAAATGTGTTAACAGTTTCTTTTCTTCGCCCGACAGTGTCAATGGACGGGTGCCGGATGCATCCGATACAAAGAATTCTTGGTTGGAATATTGCAGTCCATTGGGCATCTGTGGTTGTGGGCCGGTGTTTTTGGCAATCATATTGTTTATACGCAATATTAATTCACGAATTTGAAATGGTTTTGCCAGATAGTCGTTTGCACCACCCGACAGCCCATCAATTGCGTTTTCCGCCCCAGACATGGCGGTCAACATGATTGTTGGGGTTGTGTTGCCAGATGTGCGCAGTTGCTTTAAGAAAGTTAATCCATCCATGCCGGTCATCATGCGATCCAACACAATGGCATCAACAGATATGCGTTGTAATACCTGGGCGGCGTTTTCTGCAGAATTCGCACATAATGCACAAAATCCTTCTTTGCGCAGACCTTGGGCCAAGGTGTTGCGCAACATATCGTCATCGTCAATAATTAATATGGTACGGTTCATTATTGTTTTAAAGGTTCAACAGCGTATTCGCCGGGTTGAATGGCGTGCATGTTGCCGTTTACGCCGTCTTCCAATGCGGCCTGCCCCATTTTGACACGTTGTTGCATGGCGCCGGGGGCAAATTCGGTTTTAAACAGTGCGTATCCTGTGCCGCCACCGGTTGTTGGGCCTTGCATCCCCAAAGAATAATAGCCACCCAAAATGCCATAGTCTAAATCGATGTAATCAATGCTGACCATTAATGAAATGTTGCTGTATCCATCACTGGTCATGTTACAGGAAAATTCACGATTGGACAGGGTTGCTTGGGAATTTACCGGAATCACAATGTCCATAATTGTTGGTTCGCAAACACGGTTTATACCATTGACCAGAAATTCATATGTCATGCCAACCGTTGCTTTTGACAGGCCGGTTGAAACATAGACTTGGGAAATGGTTGCTTTTGGTATTTTTGCCATGGCGTTGGCAATGCCACTGCGTACCGGGAATGATATGCCAGATTTCAAGCAGTCACGGGAAAATGGGTCCGCTTCACATATATAAACACGGGAATAGTCGTTTTGCATGAACATGTTGGCCAAACTGTTGAACAAAAATGTACGTGTTATGCGATCATTTAATTTCGTGCATCCAAAGTTGCGACATATCACCATTGGTCTGTCTGCAAACTGTACGCCGGGGTGCATTTGTGATTCTATTTGGCGTGCGTCCATGATGTTTTGGTCATAGTTCAGACTGTCGGCACGTTGCATGAATTCGCTTTCCGGGATAAAGTTTGGGTCGTCGGGGTATGCATAGTACGATTGCACGGGTGTTTCCGTATAAATCGTTTGAAAATCTTCGTTAACCATGTTGTTCGCATGGACCCCAAATCCACAGCAAGTAAGCAATACAGATGTTAAAAATAGTCTTCGCATAGTGTGACCTTTTGTTCTCTCGGGTAAATATTAGAACATTTTGTATAATTGTGTCAAAACAAAAATATTTTTATTGAAATTTGGGTGGGCTTTGTTTTAATCTCTGATTAGATTTAAAAATTACAAAGGTTGGAAAGATGGTTGATCTTATTATTTCGGGTGAAGCGGGAAAGTTACATGCAGTGTATCATAAATCTGCACAAGAGGCGGCGCCACTGGCGGTGATTTTGTCGGGTAATCCACGTCAAAAATATCATATGAATGATCGGGTATCATATGCAATGTTTCGGGCGTTTATGGATATTGGTTTTTCGGTGGTGCGCTTTAACTATCGTGGGGTTGGCGATTCCGAAGGGGTAATTGGAACAACCACAGATAATATGTTGGATATTGCAACAGTTATCGATTGGATTCAAAATCATAATGAAGACAGTGATAAAATATGGTTGGCTGGACATCAATTGGGTGCATGGTATGTATTACAGGCGATGATGCGTCGGCCAGAGGTTTCGGGTTTTGCGCTGGTATCGCCAGATGCGACTGTGTCTGACTTTGCGTTTTTGTCGCCACGCCCAAATCGGGGATTGTTATTACAGGGTGCGAATGAGGCCGATGAATCACGTGCATTTGCCACCCATTTAACACAAATGCTGAAAAAACAGGCCCAAATTGATTTAGAGACTATTCGTGTCAAAGGGGCTGATGCAGGATATTCCCAGCCCGCAGACTTGCGCCAAATGTATAATGATTTAAAGGCGTATGTCGGTCGTGAAAACGCAGAAGATAAATTGTTATAATATGATGAAAACAGAACGATTTTTAGATGCAAATGTGCCAGATGAATTTGGGGCGACAATTCGTCCACGGTCTTTGATGGACTTTATTGGGCATGACAGTTTAAAGCAGAATTTATCCGTGTTTGTGTCGGGGGCCAAGGCACGTGGGGAATCTATGGATCATGTGTTGCTGTATGGGCCGCCGGGGTTGGGTAAAACAACGTTGGCACATATTGTGGCAAATGAATTGGGAACAAATTTTCGGGCGACGTCTGCGCCAATGTTGACAAAGCAAGGGGATTTGGCGGCAATTTTGACGTCTTTGGAACCGATGGATGTGTTGTTTATAGATGAAATTCACCGGTTGCCAACTGCGATTGAAGAAGTGTTGTATTCCGCAATGGAAGACTTTAAATTGGATATCATGTTGGGTGAAGGTGCCAGCGCAAAAAGCGTGCGTATCGACCTGCCCCCGTTTACGTTGGTGGGGGCGACAACACGTACAGGGTTGTTGTCAAATCCATTGCGTGACAGATTTGGTATAGATTTGCGTTTAACGTTCTATGCGCCAGAAGATTTGGCCAAGATTATTATGCGCAGTGCAAATATCTTGGGAACGCCAATTGATGCAGATGGGGCGCTGATGTTGGCACGGTCGTCCCGTGGTACACCCCGTATCGCAAATCGGCTGTTAAAGCGGGCCCGTGATTTTGCAGCGGCGTTGGGAAATAATCAGATTACGGCGGATACTATTAAAACGACTTTGTTTCAATTGCATATTGATGCGTGCGGGTTGGATGAAATTGATCGTGAATATATGAATATGATAATCAAGTATTATGCCGGTGGTCCCGTTGGGGTTGAAAATTTGGCGGCGGCGTTGTCAGAACCGTCCGATACCATCGAAGATGTTATTGAACCTTATTTGATGCAATTGGGCTTTGTTCAGCGTACCCCACGTGGGCGTGTTATTACTGATGCGGGATATGCGCATTTGGGGTTGGAAAAATAATGCCTGTTGATAAGATTGTTGATTTTTTGCAGATAGCAGAAAAATTAGAATGTGAATATCGTTTGACACGTATGTCGGATGGACAACAACAGTCTGTGGCATCGCATTCGTGGAATATGGCATTAATGGCAATGATTGTCAGGCCGTATTTGACGGTGCCGGTGAATATGGAACGGGTGTATGAGTTATGTTTGCTGCACGACTTGCCCGAAGCGATTGCGCATGATGTGCCGCTGCATGAACAGACGCCAGATGTCAAGTTGCAAAAGCATGTGCAGGAAATGTCGGCAATCGAACGTATTGTATCTGTGTTGGGGAATAATAACGATGTGCGTGCATGTTTTGCAGAGTATGAAGCACGTACCACGCCCGAAGCGCAATTGGTCAAAGCGTTGGATGTTTTAGATACGGGGGTACAGCACATGTGTGCCAAAGATTTGGCGTATGTGGGTGAATATGATAATAACTTTTATTGGAAAATGTTTTTCAGTGATGAATTTATCCGCTTTTTTGATTTTGAACCTGTGTTGCGTGCGGTTATGGAAATAATCAGGCGTAAAGTCGCAGAAAGATTGAAACAAGAATTGGCAATAGATGTTCAGGAGTTTATAAAATGAAGGTGCATACTTTCCCATTTACAGTCGCATATGCCGATACAGATGCCGAAGGTATTGTTTATCATGCCAGATATCTGGAAATTGCAGAACGGGCCCGCATGAATTGGCTGCGTGGGCGGGTTGTTGTGGGTGATGATATCGGCTTTGTCGTAAAAGAGTTAAATATAAGGTATTTTCAACCATTGCGGGCGGCGGATGAGTTTGTCGTTGAAACACAAATGTTGGATGTGGGAATGGCAACGGTAAAAATTGAACAAAAATTTGTGAAAGATGGAATTATTTGTGCTATAATTAACATTAAAGTCGCTTATTTGGGTGGGGATATGCGCCCAAAGCAAATACCACAGGAATTTATATCTGGGTTGGTGTAAAAGATAACAAGGGAAAGGAAAGAAAATGGAAAATAATTTTTCAATATTAAGTTTGTTTACCAGTGATTGGATGACGATTTTTGTGTCCGTTGTTCTGGTGGGGTTCAGTGTTGCGTCGTGGGCCATAATTGTGGAAAAAATTCGCCTGTGGCGTGCTTTCAGACGGACGCCGGTTAAAGTGAAGCCGTCAGATAACATGGATACGATTGCGGATAAATTAATTCGCCCATACGACAAAAATTTATGGTTTTTGTCCATGGTTGCATATATTTCCCCTTTTATTGGTTTGTTTGGTACGGTTTGGGGGGTGATGGATTCTTTTGCAGCGATTGGTGTTAATCAGTCGGTCAGTATTGGTGTCATTGCGCCGGGGTTGGCGGTGGCATTGGGAACGACGGCGTTGGGACTGATTGCGGCGGTGCCGGCGGCAATCGCACATCAAGTATTTGCAAAGAAGTCAGATGAACTGTATGACAGATTGAATGAAGTGCGCTGTGAATTAAAATGTAAACAATGATAAAAGGATTCTATAATGTCCAGAATTCGTCGCAGACAATCCGATGGCGGAATTCAATTAACGCCTATGATTGATGTTATGACGGTGTTGTTGGCTGTGTTTATGGTGACAACACCAATGATGACAACGGGAATCGATTTGGAATTGCCACGTGCGGGGGCGTCGGCCATGACGGGTAATGATCATGCAATTCAAATCAGCGTGGATTCACGTGGGCGATATTTCTTGTCCGAAACAGAATTGAAACGTGAAGATGTGGTTAAACGTGCAATTGCAATGCGTGGCGAAAATCCAAACTTGACCATTATGATCAGTGGGGATACACATGCGGACTATGGCGCAGTTATGGCCATGATGGGCAGTTTAAAGGATGCCGGATTTCAAAAAGTTGGATTGCGTACACAGCCGGAATAATCAATGTTCAAATTTAACAGATTTTCATCGGAAAATTTATTGATATCCATTTGTGGACATTTGGTGTTGGTGGCAATTATGATTACGTCTGTTGCGGTCGTATTAAACCGGGCAAGAATGGTTGCGCCAGACAGAATTCAGATTATGGAAATCGATTTGAATGATGTTGTTGTTTCGGGCGATGAAACCAAACTGTATAATGTCGGCCAAGTGGCACAGCAAACCGAAGAAGAAGAAAAAACAGTCCCCGATGCCAAGCCAGATGCGCAGCCCGATGCCAAAGATACAGAAGATGTTAAGATAGAAGCGCCTGCGTTGATAGAAGAAGAAAAGCCCGACCCAGCAGAGGAAGCAGAAGAGAAAAAAGAAGATAAAAAAACAGAAGAGAAAAAAGCAGAACAATCAAAGCCCGTGGAACCGGCCCCAGCACCCAAGAAGAAAAAAAAGGTTGTACGTGTAAATCGTGAAGTGTTGTCTTTGGATCGGACGTTGACGGTGTCTGTTGTTGATGCGCTGCGTGTGGCAATGACACGTTGTTGGGTTGTTGATTCAAAGCGGCCGGACATTGCGGATATTCGTGCGGTGGCACATTTGACCATGCGTAAAAATGGCACGGTGCGTGATGTGTGGTTTGAATCTGCGGCACGTGCGGAAACAGATGCGGCGTTTGCGTATGTGTTGGAAACGATTCGGGCGGCAATTGACCGGTGTCAACCGCTGCGCATGTTGCCGGCAAATGAATTTTCCAAATGGGAAAAAGTCCAACTGACCTTTTACCCAACCCAAGGTAAAGTTATGTAAAAAAACATGCGCCCGTGGGCGCATGGTGCAGACAGGCATATAAGCCGGGTTCTGTTCTGCCATCAATCCAGTGTGTTTCGCACACCACATCGTGGTAGTGGACATGATTAATCTGCATACTGCATTACTGCGGTATGTCAAGCCTTCTACCCGCCCCCAATGTGGGACGCATACAGGGGGCCTATTTGAAGTTGCTGCACGCAGAGATTGCCCGTTTCACTCGAACTTAATCGTTTACGTCACTGTTGCTCTAATCGTCGGGTCGCCCCGCCCGGTATATTAGCCGGTACGTTGTCCCATGCAGCCCGGACTTTCCTCGGGTAAATAAATACCCGCCATGCCCCGCCTGTCTTACGGTGGTGAATTTTAACACCCTTTGAATAAATTTCAATCTGTTTTTTATTCCAAAATGTGGTCGGGTTCTTTCTTGGCAACGGCGGCATATACGCCCGAATAACCGTATATGTACGATAATTCAAACATTTGTTCGGTGTCAAATTTCATCATTGCTTGGAATACAGCCTGTTCCGTCGATACCAGGTTGTGGCGCAACATGATTTTGCGGGTCCGTTCAAATGCGTTGTAAAATTTATGTACCATGTCGCATGACATCAGCATACTGCATGCGGGAACGTCGTAATCGGCATTTATCATGGCGATGTCACGTAAATTTTGGCGTATCAGCGTTTCACGTGTCGCATATGGTATATGTTTGGGGTTTGTGCGAAAAATATTGTATATAAATCGGGGAACAAAATGTGGGCGTGATTTGCCCAATGTTCGTGCAATCGTAATACGGACACGATTTTTGGGTTTTGCGTATATATGCCCGTCCCAATTTTCCCAACATGCGGCGTACATTGGATTGGTGGCACCGGCATCAATCCACATAAAGTATTTAGAATTAAATTTATTGTTGGTTGCCGCCCATTCCATAACGGCGGGTTTGGCATTGATTATCATCATATAATCAATCCACTGTTCGGGGGTTTTATTGTGCAGGAAATATCCAACATATTTGCGCATGCCGTGCATTGTTTTTAACCACAGATTTCGTTCGCCGGTATGGGGCAGTTGGTTGAACCGCATTACACGCATGTTGATATTTTTATCCAATCCATGTTTGCGCAGATATTTTGCCGTTGTGTCGTCGCACCACAGTGCGACACGCCCAAATGTTTCAATCAATTTTTTCAAATTTGGCAGATAGAATTCTTCAAATTTCCTGTCCATGTGTTTCAGGCTGTTTAAATTATTGCGTGGAATTTGAAACAACATGGTGCAGAATGTTATGTCTGTGCGCTTTTTATCATATGTGATGGCCATAAAAATACCCCCTGATACAGGGGATTGTAGTAGATTCATAGGAATAAAATCAAGATTTTTTCTTTTCGCCCATGTGTTTTGCAGAATTTAATGCGTGATTCAGGGCTTGTTCCGCGATTTGGCGGATTTTTGGGGCGAATGTGCGCATGTTCATTGTGTCTGCAACGGTATTGCCAAACAGGCGTGCAATATATTCGATTTGTGTTGGTGCAATGATGTAAACGTCACTGGTTATTGATTGTGGTGATAATTTTTGTACTGGTTCCTGCATAGTTTTTCCCTCTCACGGCCATGTTTGTGCGTTAATAATAAAAAAATTATTTTTTGGCGCTTGTTAATTTCAACTTTCTTTATTATATCATAAAGTATCTTGACCGCAAGTTACAAAATTGCTATATATTGCGTGATAAAAAATGTAAGGAAAGACAATGATAAAAAATATGATTGGTAAACTGTTGGGGTCTGCGAATGACAGACTGGTAAAAGCATATGATAAAAATGTTTCTGTTATCAATGATTTAGAACCAAAGTATCATGCGATGACGGATGAAGAGTTGCGTGCGCAGACCGATGTGTTGCGGGCACGGTTGGCGGCGGGCGAAAAAGAGAAAGATATTCTGCCCGATGCGTTTGCGTTGGTGCGTGAAGCGTCTGTGCGTACAATCGGATTGCGCCACTTTAATGTTCAGATGATTGGTGGTATGGTTCTGACCAACGGTCAAATCGCAGAAATGAAAACCGGTGAAGGTAAAACTTTGGTCGCAACATTGGCGATGTATTTAAAGGCGCTGCATGGTAAAGGTGCGCATTTGATTACTGTTAATGATTATTTGGCATCACGTGATGCGTCGTGGATGGGTGAAATTTACAGATTTTTGGGATTGTCGGTCGGTATAATTCAACATGATATGACCGATGAAGAAAGACGGGCCGCATATGCATGTGATATTACGTATGTGACGAATTCGGAATTGGGATTTGATTACCTGCGTGATAATATGAAATTTTCAAAAAAACAACAGGTTTTGCGCCCTTTTTTCTATGCAATTGTTGACGAAGTTGACAGTATTTTAATCGACGAAGCACGTACGCCGTTGATTATATCGGGGCCAGCCGAAGATACCAGTGAACTGTACGCCAAAGTTGATGCCGTGGTGGCACAATTTGGGGCGGGCGATTTCAAAAAAGATGAAAAAGATCGTCATGTCACTTTGACCGAAGCCGGCGTGGATACCGCAACACGTCTGTTAAAGGCGGCAGATTTGCTGATTGGGGATAATTTGTATGCGTCCGAAAATGCGGCACTGGTTATGCATATTCAACAGTCTTTGTTGGCGCATCATTTGTATCAGAAAAATGTTAATTATGTTGTGAGAAATGGCGAAATTTTGATTGTTGATGAATTTACAGGACGTGTGATGAGTGGGCGTCGCTTTGGTAAAGGACTGCATCAGGCAATCGAAGCCAAAGAACATGTCCCAGTTCAGCCGGAAAATCAGACCGTGTCCAGTATTTCGTATCAGAATTTGTTCAGATTATACCCTACTCTGTCTGGTATGACGGGTACTGCCATGACAGAGGCCGCAGAATTTGAAGAAATTTATAAGTTGCGTGTGGTATCGATTCCTACAAATCGTCCGGTTGCACGTAATGATCATCATGATGAAATATATCGTAACAAAGAAGAAAAATATGCAGCAATTTTAAAACAGATTTCAGATTGTCTGTCACGTCAACAGCCGGTGTTGGTTGGTACGGTGTCTATTGAAAAGTCTGAAGAATTGGCCGCAATTGTACGCCAGAAATTGGGTATTAATCCGGCCGTTTTAAATGCAAAACATCACGAATCCGAAGCCAAAATCGTGGCCCAGGCCGGCGCACCGGGTGCGGTCACAATCGCAACAAATATGGCCGGCCGTGGAACGGATATTAAATTGGGCGGTAATGCAGAAGAACTGATTGCGGCATTGGATGCAAATGATGCAGATTTCGAAGCCAAAAAGCAGGAAATCTATGCCACAATAGAAGCAAATAAAAAGAAAGTCTTGGATGCGGGTGGTTTGTATGTTATCGGTACGGAACGTCATGAATCACGCCGTATTGATAATCAGTTGCGTGGTCGTTCGGGCCGTCAAGGTGACCCGGGTGATTCCAAGTTCTTTTTGGCATTGGATGACGATTTGATGCGTATATTTGGTGCGGCACGTTTACAGGGGATGTTGACGACGTTGGGATTGAAAACAGGTGAAGCAATTACGCATCCTTGGATTACAAAAGCGTTGGAAAAAGCACAAAAACGTGTCGAAGCACGCTATTTCGAAGCACGTAAGGAATTGTTGAAATATGACGACGTCGCAAATGAGCAGCGCAGCGTTATATATAAACAGCGTGATGATTTGATGGTGTCTGATGATTTGGCGCCTTTGGCCAAAGAGATGATTGCAGATGTTATCGAATTGGTGTGTGAAAACAATATGCCGGAAAAATCAATGCCCGCCGATTGGAATGTCACAGGAATTCGAAATGCAATGTTGCGCTTGTTCGCATTGGATATCACAGATATCGAAAAATGGAAAACAGACGAACAAATTACAGAACGCAAAGCGTATGAGATATTGGTAAATCTGGCAACACGCAGATATGAACAGCAACACGCCAAATATGGGCCGGAATTGATGCAAATGGCATCACGTCAAATGATGTTGGGTGCATTGGATGCCGTGTGGAAAAAACATTTGCAACAAATGGATTATCTGCAAAGTGCAATCGGTTTGCGTGGGTATGCACAAAAGAATCCGCTGTACGAATATAAACGGGAAGCGTTGGATTTGTTCAAAAATACGGTTAATAATTTCAAGGTGTTATCTGTGTCTTATATTTGCCGTATGGAATTGACACGTGAAGATGTGGCTGCAACCGAAGCAGAACGTGCAAAACATGATGCCGGATTGAATCAGGCAACGTCCGATGCACGCCGTAATGCGCCATGTCCATGTGGTTCGGGACAAAAGTTCAAGCATTGCTGTGGTAAATTACACTGATAAAAAAACGGGATTTTGTCCCGTTTTTTTTCGGGTTGGGAATTTTTGCGTTTTTTGTGAAATATGTGGTTGCCCTGATGTTCTTTTTTTTGCTATGGTGCGGACATGGACAGTAAGTTTATTCATCTTCGTGTGCATTCCCGATTTTCTGTGGGGGCCAGTACACTGACAATCAAGCAAATTCCAAAGTTATGTGCGGCGGCGGGAATGTTTGCGTGTGCATTGACAGATACAAATTTAATGTCTGGATGTGCAGAATTTTCCGATGTTATGCCGTCTAATAAATTACAGCCTGTTATCGGTGTGGAAATTACGTTGAATCAACATGGTGTTGATCCAAAGATGCTGCGATCACATGCGTTGTCCAAGATTGTTCTGTTGGCACAGAATCATACGGGGTACCTGAATTTGTGTGAACTGAATCGGGTAATGTATATGCGGGGTGAAAATCATCATTTGGGGCCATATGTGACGTTTGATGAATTGGCCGAACACAGTGATGGATTAATATGCCTGTCGGGGGCGCATGTTGGGCCAATTGGGATGGCGTTGTTGGAAAACCAAGATTCCACCGCACAGAATTATGCCAAGCGTTTGTTGGATTTGTTCGGGGACAGGTTTTATATGGAAATTCAGCGACATGGTTTGGAAAATGAAATCAAGACCGAAGTTGGATTTTTAAATATCGCACGGGATATGAATATTCCTATTGTTGCGACCAATGATGTGTGCTTTGCGGCGGATACGGACTATGAAGCGGCAGATGCGTTGGGGTGCGTGTTGGGCCAGACCAAGGTTATTGACCCAGAACGCCCCAGAAAATCATCAGAACAATATTTCAAATCGTACGAAGAAATGGCGGAAATATTTTCCGATTTGCCCGAAGCAATCGAAAATACGGTTGTTATTGCACGGCGCTGTGGATTTATGGTTAACGTTCATGAAAAGCCATTGTTGCCACGTTTTGGCGATGATTTAGAAACCGAATGTCAAATGTTGCGTGATGATACCATGAATGGGTTAAAGCGCAGATTGGAACAACATGGGATTACAGATACTGCACCGTATTACGAGCAAGCCGAATTTGAATTGGGCGTTATTATCGGTATGGGATTTCCGGGGTACTTCTTGATTGTGGCGGATTATATTGATTGGTGCAGAAAAAATGATGTGTTAACCGGGCCGGGACGTGGGTCGGGGGCCGGTTCTATTGTGGCGTGGGCGTTGGGTATTACAAATGTTGACCCGTTAAAGTATGGATTGCTGTTTGAAAGATTTTTAAATCCGGATCGTATTTCTATGCCGGATTTTGACGTTGATTTTGAACCAACGGGTATTGAACGTGTGTTGGCATATGTGTGTGAAAAATATGGACATGATTCTGTGTGTCGTATCATTACCTTTGGTTCATTGCAGGCACGTGGTGCAATACGTGATATTGGGCGTGTGTATGGGATGCCCTATTCTAAATCGGACAGATTGTCCAAATTGATTCCGCAGGATGCCAAAACATTAAAAGATGCGGTTGATATGTCGGGCGAAATCCAAGATATTTTGAATAATGACCATGATTTGAACAAAGTTGTTACCGTTGCAGAAGATTTAGAAGGCTCTTTACGTAATTTGGGACAGCATGCGTGCGGTGTTGTTATTGGGGACAGACCAACAACCAAAATCGCACCTGTTTATCGTGACCCGGCAAACCCGCTGCCGTCGTGTCAATTTGATGGCAAGTATCTGGAAAAATCAGGGTTGATTAAATTTGACTTTTTGGGGTTGGAAACGTTGGTGGTGTTAAAATATGCAACACGACTGATTCAACAAACACGTGGCGTTAATATAGATTTAGACCAAATCCCAACAGATGATCCAAAAACAATGCGTTTGTGGCAGCAAGGATTAACCGAAGGCATATTCCAATTTGATGCCCCGTTTGTGCAACAGACTTTGCGCAAAATGCACCCAACCAGTTTCTTGGAAATTTCGGCGCTGAATGCATTGAACCGGCCGGGACCAATCGCATTTATTCCCCAGTTTATTGCACGTATGCATGGCGAAGAAGAAATCGAATATGTGCATCCACGTGCAGAATCTATCTTGAAAGAAACATACGGAATTATCGTTTACCAAGAACAGGTTATGCAATTAACACGTGTTTTGGCCGGGTTTACACGTGGGCAATCGGACAATGTGCGTAAAGCAATGGGTAAGAAAATTATTGCCATGTTGGATGAATTAGAAGGCAAATTCTATGAAGGGTGCGAAAAAGAAGGTACATTGGACAGACAGACCGCCAAAGATTTATGGGAGAAGTTTAAGGATTTTGCCAAATATGCATTTAATAAATCGCATGCGATTGCATACTCGGTTGTGGCAAATCAATGTGCGTATCTGAAAGCAAATTATACGCCAGAGTTTTTAGCCGCTTCGATGTCCAGTAATTTAAATGATACAGACCAGTTGGCGATTTTTGTGGATGATGCAAAATCTAATTTTGGTATTCAAATTGTTGCGCCAGATATTAATCAAAGTGAATCTTTGTTCACCGTACGTGATGGAAAAATAATTTATGGGTTGGCGGCACTGAAAGGTGTCGGAACGGTCGCAACAGATGCGATTGTGGCAGAAAGAAATGCCAATGGAAAGTTTAAGAACTTGACGGATTTTGCAAAGCGGTGCGCCCCAATTATGAATAAGCGTATATTAGAGGCCTTTGCCAAGACCGGTGTGTTGGATTCGTTGGAACCAAATCGGGCGGCCATATATATGAATGCAGATGCAATATTGTCTTATGCATCAAAGTCACGTGATGGGGCGAATATGTTGTCACTGTTTGCCAATACGGTTGAAGATGATGTATCAGATGATCGATTGTGCAAGAATTTACCAAAAACCACACCGTGGACATTTGGACAGAAATTGGAAAATGAATTGTCTGCGCTGGGGTTCTATATCTCTGCGCATCCGTTGGATCAGTACAAGCATTTGATTGAACGGGCAAATCTGGCGACCAGCGCAACTTTGGAATCTTTGGGGGACAGAAAGTCTGTACAAATTGCCGCCAATGTGAATTCTTTTGGGCGTCGGCGTACAAAAACCGGCAAAGAAATGATAACTATTAACGCATCTGACAGTTTTGGAAATATCGATGCGGTGGCGTTTGGTGATGCGGCAATTGAATTTGCCCAGATATTGGCGGGTGAAACGGTGGTGTTGATATCGGGTAAAACGTCAAATCGGGATGACCGGGTGTCGGTGTTTGTGGATTCTATTGTGCCTTTGACGCAGTGGGTGGCAAAAATCGCCAAGAAAATAACGTTGGATATCCGGGACCAAGCCGTATTGCAAGATGTAAAGAAGGCTTTGATTGCGTTGCCACGTGGGTATACACGGGTTGAATTGGTTTTGCATGGTGCGGAAAAGACCGCAACTGTGGCGCTGCCAGGGGGTGTTGAGTTGGGCGGAACAACGGTTGCAGATTTGACGGCTTTGGGTGTTCGGGTGGAGATAGAATAAGCGATGATACAAAAACATATTCCGGTTTTGTTGGATGCAGTGTTGGATGCGTTGGGGGATATATCGGGGCGCAGTGTGGTTGACTGTACATTCGGTGCGGGTGGGTATTCACGGGCATTTTTGGAACGTGGTGCCAATGTTATTGCGTTTGATCGTGACCCAAATGTTGTCGCCGATGCAAATGTGTTGGCCGCAGAATATGGCGACAGATTTACTTTTGTACCCCGCCCTTTTTCGGCTTTGGCAGATTTAGATGTTGTGGTTGATGCGATTGTGTTTGATTTGGGAATTTCATCTATGCAGATTGATGTGCCGGAACGTGGTTTTTCATTTCGGGCGGATGCGCCATTGGATATGCGTATGTCGGCCGATGGTATGACGGCGGCGGAACTGATTCAATCAACAGATGTGGCGCAGTTGGCACGGATATTTGCGGACTATGGCGATGTGAAAAAAGCGGCGGCTGTGGCACGGGCGGTTAAGCAGGCGGCACCACAGACGACATTTCAATTGCGGGATTTGATTTATAATCCACGTGATGTGGCGCCTGTATTCCAAGCGTTGCGTATTGCGGTTAATGATGAAATGGGCGAATTGGAACGGGCGTTGGCGGTTGTGCCACAGCATTTAAAGTGTGGTGGCCGGTGTTTGTGTGTGACATTTCATTCTTTAGAGGACAGAATTGTTAAAAATACATTCCGCAAATGGACAACACCATTGGGTGACCCCAGAATGCCCGTCGTGGCGACGGCGCCTTTTGCGGCGATGCGGGCGGTTGTTCCGTCGGAAGCAGAATTGAAGCATAACCCACGTGCCAGATCGGCGCACATGCGTGGCGTGATAAAATCGTGTTGACCAAATGGGACAAAACAGCGCACAATGAATAAAGGAAAGGATTTTTGCTATGCGGATTGATTCAGATATTAGACAGCGTGTGGAATTTGCGGATAAAAACAAGAAAGTCAATCCGTTGGATTTGTCGTCTGATCAAGATTTGACAATTGCAATAATGAATCTGATTGCCATAGAAGACATGTGTGGCGGTAAATTAAGCGATATGGTGTGTGCGATGCGGCAAAATCTGATGCGCCGTGTTGTGAATAAGGCGGATGATATGGATGTGACGGTTGCGCTGTTGGGTGGTGCGATGCGCCGGATGGACGCCGGGAATCGGGCGATGGATTGTGGGGATACGGCATTGGCGTATCGTATGTATGATGATGCGTATGGGTTGTATTCACTGTTTTGGGGTGTGGTTATGGGAATGGTGTCGGGTGCGGATATTGATTTATCTGAATATAATGCAAACTAAACTGTTGACCAAGGGTATGAAAAAATGGTAAAATGCGAAAAAGAGAGAAGTAAATTGAAACGTTCTTTATATTTTTTAAGCAGTTTTTGTGCCTTTATGATGGCGGCGTATGGTATGGCGATTGCGGAACCGGCGCCCAATCCACGCAGTGCGATTTCGTCCCCGATGGGCGCACGGGCAGATGGTAAATCAATTAACCGTGCAAATGGTGCGGATGTGGGGCGTGTTGCGTCCAAACGTGCATCTGGTGCGGTTCGTGCGGCCACGGATGTAAAGCCCGTTGCGGATCGTGTTGGCGCACGTGCGGCGACGATTCGTGGTGGTGCAACTGTGGCACGCAGTGCGGCCCCGGTGGCGGCCCGTGCGGCGACTGTGCGTGGTGGAAATGCTGCACGCAGTGCGGCCCCTGTGGCGTCTGGTGTGGCCCGTGCGGCGACAACGGCCCGTGCAACGGCGGTCTTTAACGATGTGTCCAAGATTGGTGGTGGATATGCGGCGTGTCGTGAAGCGTATGCAACATGCATGGATCAATTTTGTGCAAATGCCAATGATACGTATCGCCGCTGTTATTGCAGTGCACGCTTTACAGAATTTCGTGATACAGAATATGCGTTGGATGAAGCACGTCAGTTATTACAACAATTCGAAGATAACAGTTTGAACGCCATTGATAAAACGGCCGCCGAAGTTAACGCAATGTACAGCGCAACGGTCGGTGAAGCGGCAATCAAGAAAGATACCAGTTTGGCCCAAAAAACACTGAATGAAATTGGTGATTTGTTGTCGGGTAAAAAGAAAGCCAGTACGGTTGCTGCGACATCAACAACATCTTTGGGTGTTATGTCGTTGGATTTTTCGTCCAGTTTGGATGATGTATGGGGCGGTGGTTCCAGTGGTGGCGCATTCAGTTCTATTTTTGAAAGCAGTGCCACGGATATGAGTTCGTTAGAAGGTGCAAATCTGTATAACGCTGCAAACAAACAGTGTATGCAGGTTATCAAAGAATCTTGTGAAAGCAGCGCTGTGTTAAATATGGCGTCCAGTGCATATGGCATCATGGTAACCCAAGATTGTAATGCATATGAACGTGCGTTGGACAGAAAGCGTGAAGAGGTTTTGGGTGTCGTTCGTGTGGCGGAAAAAACTTTGCGTCAGGCACGTTTGGAAGAATATCGTGCGCATAATTCTGCCGATGTTAATGAATGTTTGTCACGTGTTCGTGAAGCAATATTGCAAGATACCGCATGTGGTGACAATTATTACAGATGTTTGGATTACACCGGTAAATATATCAACCTGTCAACGGGGGAACCGATTTATACGCCGGAATTGCTGAATTTGACGAGTTTGATTAATTTGGATGACGGTTATGTCGGTCGCAGTAATGCTGCGGCGCCAGCGGGCGGGTTTGATTCGTTCTTGGATGAACGTCGCATTTATGCGGAATCTGCGTTGGATTCTTGTCGTGATATTGCGGATACGGTTTGGTTTGAATTTAAACGGGCCGCAAAAATTGAAATTGAACAGGCACAAAATGAAAAGATAGAAGAAATTAAAGCGTCTTGTATGGAAACGGTGCGTGAATGTTATGATACGCAATCGAATCATTTAAAATCTTTTGATGACACAACGGCCCAGGTGTCGGGTGGTTTGGCGGCATATGCGGCGCAACAGATGTGTGTTGATAAATTGTTGTCTTGTGCGAATTTGTATGGAAACGAAACCTGTAATGTGACCGTTACAAATGGCAAGGTTGCATTTGATACAACAGCCAAAGGTTGTGGTATGGCGGCATTGTTGGATTATGCCAATACGGTTGATGCGGTGCGGGTCGCCGAAGGATGTACCGCAGCAATTGAAAAATATGTGACCGATACGTGTACACCAACGGGTGATGGCGCATATCCATGGAATTGCCGTACATTGTCCCAATCGGATTTAAGAAAGTCGATAATGACACGTGTGGCGTTGTATTGTCGTGAACCGAATGGCGATAAAATCGATGAAAATGCAACAAGTTTTGATGACATAAAAGATACCGCAATGCGGGAATCGATTGAACGGATATACGACAATGTTGTTGCCGGAATTGGTAGTGCGTTGATGGAAAAATGTGCGGAAAACAACGGGTTATGGTATGAAGCGGATGAATCCGGTGGTTTAGGTGCAGGTGTGCAGAAGTTGGAACAAGAAAACACATTCTATGCGACGGTGTTTGGTCGTACAGCCCGGAATTCGGCAGATTTGGAATATTATGGACGTTGTGTGGCAAATACGGAAAGAACGGCGTGTTTGGCACAAAATGACATGGGCGATGGTGTGGAATATACAACATTTGATTCGACACGTAATGTTTGTATATTTAAAAATGAATGGTATGAATATGTTTGCGCCAATGTGTTAAATGGCGAATGGTCGGATAACACTTGTTATTGGGATTCCCGTAATAAATTGGAAAATGAATAAAGGTGGTGACGTATGAAAATGCATAAAAATATTTTTGTTGGTTTTATGGCGTTATGTGTTGCGTCACCGGCGTTTGCCGATAAAGTGTCCGGGGAAGTTTCAACGTCATGGGGCAATCCATCGGTTAAGAAGTGTATTTCTACATTCCCAACGGAGTTTTCAATTGATGAAGATGGGCAATTCCAGGAAAAGATAAATGTATTGTTGCCCAGAACAATAAATGGTAATGGTGTAGAGTTTTGTCCGATGTTGATTGCCAGTTATCGAAGCAGTACAACCAAGCGTCCTGAGTTGTATGCTTACTATGCCAAGGGAAAAAGTGCAGCGGATTGTTTTTGGGTTTGTAAGGACGGCTTTGGTGGTAAAAATTGTTCTGTTGATTATTCAACAGGGGCACAAACATGTGACGCGGTGCCGTTAGATATCCCAAGAATGAGTGGCAATGATGACAATGGTTCGGCGAAAGTGGCATACTTTTTCAAGGATCACTATGATTGCAGTAATAAGGTAAATGAACGAAAAACCAGTGATCAAAATAATTATCATTATGTTACGATGGGGGTTGAAAAAATATTAGAACACGGTGTTATTTCGCGTCCGGTTACGATACGCGCTTTTGGCGAAAAATCTGAGAGTGGGTGGAATTATGCTCTGATGGAACCGATTGGTGCCGATTTCCATTTGTTGTGTAAAAATGGGTATAAACCAAATGTGGATAATTCGGATTGCGTGCCAATTGATTCTGTGTTGTGTGATACAACACCAATATGCAATGGTTGGGATCATGAGATATTCAAAGATCGCGAAATGTATAAGAGACAGAATGCGAAGGAGAAGTATAAGGTCCTTTCCAAAAGAGAGAGAGAAAGGTCCTGTATCCAATATCGTTGTGCCCAGTCGGGTTATGGCTTTGCGGGGGATCCGACAGCCACAGATGATGCGGGACGTGAGTGCGTTGCGTGTCCGCCCGATGGTTATTATGGTACGATTTCGCCAAACGGGCGTTGTGAAATGAGCCCATTAGAAGACGGTAAAGCTGTCGAATACGATGAAAAAGGTAATGTGGTGCAATTTGAATTGGAAAAGACCAGAAAACGTGATATGACAGAACAAACATATAAAGGAAAGCCTTGTTGGCAATATTTATTGGATGGTGACGATGAATTTAAAGCTTGCTTGTTGGCCAATAAGGTGCAGGTTGCTGTCGATGATGATAAGCCTGCGAGTTCTAAACCAGTGGTTGATATTCAGCTTCCAGTGGTGAAATTCTGATATAAGACCACCCAATTTTGGGTGGTTTTTTTTGAAAATTTTTTCTTTTTTGTTTAAGAAAATATGCTTGTTGCCCCTTGAAATCATTTTTTGCATAACTATATGGTGTGTAAAGTTGAAAATTTTAAGGAGTAAAATAATGGGAAAAGTAATTGGTATTGATTTAGGTACAACTAATTCCGCCATGGCGTTTATGGACGGAACTGATCCAAAAATTATCGAAAATGCCGAAGGTCAACGTACAACACCATCTGTTGTCGCATTGACGTCAAACGGTGAACAATTGGTCGGTATTACCGCAAAAAACCAAGCGGTCACAAATCCAGAAAATACAATTTATGAAATTAAGCGTTTGATGGGGTTGCGCTTTGACAGCCCGGCTGTGCGTGAAATCGCCGCACGTGTGCCATATAAAATCGTCGCAGGTGATAATGGTGATGCATGGGTCGAAATGGATGGGAAAAAATACGCCCCTTCACAGGTGTCGGCAATGATTTTGGCAAAATTGAAAAAAGATGCAGAAAGTTATTTGGGCGAACCGGTGACAGATGCTGTTATTACTGTGCCGGCGTACTTTAATGATTCACAACGCCAAGCAACCAAAGACGCCGGTCGTATCGCAGGTTTAAATGTTTTGCGTATCGTTAATGAACCAACCGCCGCCGCATTGGCATATGGTTTGGACAAAGGTAAAGACGGTATTATCGCAGTGTACGATTTGGGTGGCGGTACGTTCGATATTTCTATCTTGGAAATTGTCGATGGTGTGTTCGAAGTGAAATCAACAAATGGTGATACCGCATTGGGTGGGTCCGATTTTGATGCACGTATCTTGGAACACTTAATCGCAGAATTCAAAGCACAATCGGGTATCGATTTGTCCGGTGATAAATTGGCGTTGCAACGCTTGAAAGAAGCGGCAGAAAAAGCAAAAATCGAATTGTCATCAAAAACATCTACGGATATTAATTTGCCATACTTGACCGCAGATGCGACCGGGCCAAAGCATTTTAATACCACGTTAACACGTGCAAAATTGGAATCTTTGGTGGCGGATTTGATTGAACGTACAATCGAACCTTGTAAAAAAGCGTTGAAAGACGCAGGGTTGGAAAAATCACAAATCAATGAAGTTATCTTGGTCGGTGGACAGACACGTATGCCAAAGGTCGCAGAAACAGTTAAAGAATTCTTTGGTCGTGAACCACACAAAGGCGTTAACCCAGACGAAGTGGTCGGTATGGGCGCCGCAATCCAAGGCGGTGTGTTAAAAGGTGATGTAAAGGATGTGTTGCTGTTGGATGTGACACCTTTGTCTTTGGGTATCGAAACATTGGGTGGGGTGTTTACACGCTTAATCGATCGTAATACAACAATCCCAACCAAAAAGTCCCAAGTGTTCAGTACTGCAGAAGATAACCAATCGGCCGTGACAATCCGTGTGTTCCAAGGTGAACGTGATATGGCGGCGGATAATAAACTGTTGGGTCAATTTAACCTGGAAGGTATTGCACCTGCTCCACGTGGTATGCCACAAATCGAAGTGTCGTTCGATATCGATGCAAATGGTATCGTCCATGTGTCTGCAAAAGATAAAGGTACAGGTAAAGAACAGGCGATTTCAATTAAATCAGACGGTGGTTTGTCCGAAGATGAAATCCAACGTATGGTTGATGAAGCCGCAGCAAATGCCGAAGCCGATAAGAAAAAACGTGAATTGGCCGAAGCAAAAAATACAGCAGAAACAGCCGTTTTCAGTATCGAAAAGTCTTTGAAAGAACATGGTGATAAAATCAGCGAAGATGATAAAAAGGCCATCGAAGATGCCAAAAAAGAATTGGCAGACGAATTGGCCAAAGCAGATGCAACTGCCGAATCTTTGAAGGCAAAAACAGATGCACTGACAGAAAAAGCAATGAAGTTGGGCGAAGCGGTCTATAAAGCCGCCCAGGCCGAACAACAAGCGTCCGAAAATGCCGACAAGAAAAATGAAGACGGTACAGTGGATGCAGATTTTTCTGAAAAATAAAATCAGTAAAATTATCATCAAAAACGCCCTGTTTTGGGGCGTTTTTTATTGACATTGTGATTTATATCTGGGTATAGTTACGGTGGTGGTTTTTTGGGCCATCATAAAGGAAGAAAAAATGAATATCGTTCATACTGTATGCGACTATACCGAAAAAGTTACAGGGCGTAATTCGCACTTGCAGGTAATGTCAACGGATGTGCGGTTCGATGAATTGGGTATCGATTCTTTGGACCGGGCGGGAATGTTGATTGATTTGGAACATCATTATAAAATCGATGTGCCAGATGAACTGTGCGCACGTATCGAAACGGTCGCAGAAATGGTGCAGTGTATCAGAGATATCAAAGCAGGTGTGCCGATGAAATTTATCCTGCGTGATAAACAGGCACGGCCAATGTATAAACGACCAACCGCAACGGGGGCGTATTTACTGCATAATGGCGTGGTGTATTGTCGGGCCACAGGACAGAAATGTGTCAGGGATATAAATCCTTTCCCGGGTGGGATGCCGGTGGTTAATGCATGTAAGTTGGTAAAATGCCCACTGTATAAAAAAAGATAAACGGGATTAATTTTAATCCCGTTTTTTTATTTCTGTTCGCCCAGGTATATCCCCATGTCATGTGCCACAGACAGTAATGGGTCGTCCGGTGATACATACGCATTCGATGTCATTAAATCGGGAATCTTTGGGTCGTGAACAATTTCACCCGATGCAATGAATTCAGCCAGTGGCACAGTCGTAACCGTGTCATTCATTAATGCCGTCATCACATACGTTTCGTTGTTTTCAATGGCGTTTAATGCGCAATCTGCAAATCGTGTCGCCAAAATCCGATCGGTGGCGGTGGTGTCCCCTGCCCTTTGTGTGTGTTCCGGAAATGCAGGGCGGTTGGTGATGCCCGCCGATGTTAATTTGCGTGAAATCATGTCCGCCGGACGACCCGAATGACCACGCAATGAAATGCCTTCGGATACAATGATTATGCCGTAATCCGTTTGGGCGGATTTAATGTGGTCAATCAATGCGTTGATGTCAAATTTTATTTCGGGAATTAATATGGCGTGGGCGCCGACCGCAATGCCGGCATGCAATGCCAATTGACCACAATCACGCCCCATCGATTGGACAACAAACCATCTGTGGTGACTGCGTGCGGTCAGCATTAATTGATCGCAAAACGATGTTAACTGTTGAACCGCAGTGTCAAAGCCAATTGTGCGTTCGGTCAAAGGCATGTCCATGTCAATCGTTTTTGGTATACATATCAACTGTAAATCCCGATATATTTCACGATTGGCCCATGCCAATGACAGACTGCCATTGCCGCCGATTAAGACCAGCGCATCTAAATTTAATGACCGTAATGATTTGTGTAATTGGCGATTAAAAGCCGCAATGCGACCCGTTTCGGCCGCCGTTTCAAAATTCAGTGCATGGGCACGACCGTTGTGCAGAAAGCTGCCCGCCAGACGTGCGTTTTCAATCGGTAACATTAAATCATTTAACTCTATGACGGCGGGCGGTGTAACACACAGACCGTCTGTGCCGTCCAATATGCCCAATGTGCGCCAACCACGCAATGTGGCGCCACGTACAATACGTTGAATGGCGGTGTTTAATCCACTGCAATCGCCGCCAGTTGTCATTATGCCAATCGTTTTCATGAATAACCCCTGATTCTTGCCGTAATTATATCATAAATAAATTGACAAAGAAATATTATTTGTAATAATTTGTCCAAAAGTAAAAATAATCTCAGATTTCAGGAGTATCGGTATGGCCAAGAATAATATGGGAAAAATCAAACGTTCAACAGATGACTTGATTGATGATGCAATCGCACAGCAAAATGATTGGTTGGAAAATCGTCGTGAATATACACGTGGATTTTTAAAGTCTTTGAATCTGTTCGCACGTCCCGCACCAAATAAAGATAAAAATGCAACAGATAAAAAATCTGAAAATGCAAAACAAAAATCTGTGCTGAAAGCATATTGGTTCCCGATTATGTGTGCGATTTTTGTGTTGATGATTATTGTGTGGGCGCTGTTTATTCGTGGTGAAACGGTGTCACGTGTCGTTGTTGTGCCAACTGTGCCGGATTCTGTGGTTCAGACGGTAAAAAAAGCAGATGTGCCACAATTCGATATCGTGCGTATTGAAAAAAATGGAAATGTGGTTGTTGCAGGACGTTGGTTGCCACATCAGAATATTTCTGTCATGGTTAATGGTAAAATTGTTGCCACAGAACGTACAAACTATGCCGGGGAATTTGTTTATACCCCCAGTAAACCTTGGGCGCCGGGAAATTATACAATTGCGTTGCTGGGCGACGAACCCGAAGTAAAATCATCGGATAAAGTTTTCGTATATGTGTCTCAGGCGGGGGCAGATAATTCTGTTTCTTTGTTAATGACAAAAAGTGGCAGCACTGTATTGCAATCGCCACACGTTTTGCACGATGGCGATTTGGTTGTGACAAAGATAGATTATTTGGATTCTGGGCGTATTGTGGTGTCGGGTAATTCTTTGCCACGGTTGCGTGTGTCTTTGACATTAAATGATAAATATTTGGGCTTTGCACGTGTGTCCGATCATAAACACTTTGGATTGGGCGCAGATGTTGGCGAATTAAAATCCGGTGAAAAATACGAAATGATGGTGCGTCTGCACGATGGTGATGGAAAAACAATCGCAAATGTAAAGCATGAATTTACTATGCCGGAAATGACGGGCGATGACGATACGTACTATACCGTGCGTCGTGGGGATTGTTTGTGGATTATCGCACGTAATTTTATGCGTCGTGGAATTTTGTTCAGTATTATTGCCGAACGTAATGGGATTACAAACCCGGATTTAATACATCCAAAGCAGTTATTGCAAATTCCTGTGGATGAAGACAGATAATAAAACATGGTTTGAAAATGCCTAAAAGAATACCGGATGAAGAATTAACGCCGGCCCAGTTGAAAGAACGTGAAAGGCGCAGACGATATCGTGCGGCAAATCGGGAAAAGATTGCGGCACAACGTCATGATTACTATGTGCGTAATGCGGAAAAAATGCGTGAAAATGCTAAACGTTATTCGAAAACTTTGACATTAGAAGAACGTATCGAGAAAAATAAAAGTTATCGGGAACGTCATGCAGATGAAATCAGTGAACGTCGTAAAGCAAGATATGCCAAAAATCCGGAAAAATATAAAAAACGGTCCAAGGCATACTATGATGCTTTGACGCCGGAACAAAAACGGGTGCGTGCCATTGGTAAACGTGACAACACCAAAGCGTGGATCGATAGAAATCGTGAACGTGTTTTGGCGACGGCCAAGAAATATTATCAAGAAAATCGTGAACATAAATTAGAGTATGGTGCCAAGTACACCCAAGAGCATGCAGAAGAAATTCGTGCGCATCAGGTCGCATGCCGTCGTGAAAAACAACGTGCGGGTCAAATGTGCCCTGCTTTTATGTTTACAGAATATTTAAGGTTAAAAGAAAATGCACGATTTGTTGCGGTGTATAAACCCGGTACAAATTTGGCGCACAAGGCGGCAAAAACATGTGGGGCGATAAAAGCAGGTGATTTCCATATGTGCCCGATTTGCAGAACGCCCAGAATGCATAATGCAACAATGAAGTCGGTCTGCCCCATGCCACATGTGTTTGAATTTGATGATGCTGTTCAGCAAATACGCAAATTTGCAAAACAGATTATCGCAGAAAATAAAAGATAGCGGGATAAAAAATGGATAAAAAGTTAGTAAAGTTCAGTTTGACGGACGGTATTAAATCTGTGGCGCCGGCGGGGTATGTAGAATCGCTGGAAAAATTAGTTAATGATATCATTATTCCACGTGAGTTGGAAAAGATGTGCACCCAAGAAGGTCGTGTGTACAACTATAGTTTTGCAG
>JAFXGD010000056.1 GCA_017513285.1 Alphaproteobacteria bacterium | reverse complement strand
TACCGTGTTGCCCGCACGGGTCGATGCATTGCGGGTTGACGCATTGCGTGCCGTGGCACCGGTGGCGGTGCGATTTTGCGCCCCAACGGCACGGGTCGCCGCCGCACGGGATGCGGCAGATGACGCAACACGGCTTTGGATATTCGATGATGTGCGTGCAACCGTGCCACGTGATGCGTTTGTGGTGGCCGCACGGGATGATGATGCCGAACCACGTGCATTTACCGCACGCCCAGACTGCGCATCAGATGTACGAACAGCTGTTGGGGTTGTGGTGGTGCGAACACGTACCGCAGATGAAGTCGCACGGTTTGTTGCATTATCACGGCGGGCATTGACATTGGCAGTTGCAGTACCACGGGAAGACGCACGGGACGATGCCGCTTCGGACGTTGTGCGTTCGGGATTACCACGTTGCACAACACCACGTTCGGGCGCCGGCGCCACAACCGTGTCCGTTGTTTTAGACGGCACAATGCGTTGGGCAACCGCCCGGTCCGACGCAAATGCATCCGGTAAAATAACCACAAATAACAACGAGATAACCGAAATAAACCGCAGTATATATGACATAACTTCCCCTCTTATTATAAACACTGTAGAAAAAATGCCATAACCTGCGCAAGAGAAAAAGATGTGTTGATTTTTTTGCAAAAATATGATATAATTACATGCATAACAGGTCACTTTTTGTGGCCGTTTTTTTATTGTTTTTGATTAATTAAAGGGGAATTATATGTCTTTGAGTAAAAAGCAGATTTCGTCGGTCGTTCATTTGTTAAATGATACAACGCAGCGGTTGATAGATGCGGTGGATAATGATGCGACTTTGACAATCCAAGAAATTTCCGTTATGCGCAACAGATTGTGCAAAGAAATATGCGATATAAATATGGATGATATTTTAAGCGTGGATAAAAATGCACGTCGGTTGTTGTTAAAGCGTGGCAGTGGTGCAGAAAATAATACATATGTTGGCATGTCCGGTGAAGTCACCGTTGATACAGACGCCAAAACACTGCGGGTGCATGATGGGACAACGGCGGGCGGTGTCCAAATCGCACGATTAAGTGACTTGTCCGAAATTTCGTCTGCGGATTATGTCGTTGCATGGCAAAATCCGACCGAACAAAACAATTATACATGGTATCGTAAATATAAAAGTGGTTGGGTGGAACAAGGGGGTGTTATCATAAATAAAAACAATGGTCAGGAACACACCATATATTTATCAGTTGAAATGCAAGATGAGTCTTACATGTATTGCGATTACTTTGAAGGTATCAGTGCATATATTACCAGTTCGTGGCAAATTAAGGACAATCCAAATGTATTAACAAGAAAGACCGTTAATTCGTTTTCAAGATATTGTCCAGACAATGCACCTATAATCCGTTGGCGTGTATCCGGTGTATACAAAAATCAATAGTTATAAAAAACGATGCAAAATTTTATTTCGCATCGTTTTTTGTTTTTGTAAAAGAATATATCAAATATTTACCAGCATACCAAAATATTGAAATAAAATCACCCAGCCAAACCCGTATGTTTAATAAATTCATAAATGGTCGAACAAAAAAATAAACATGCTTGTAAAAATGTTCTAGAATCAAGATTTGCTTATTATCTGTTGCCAATTGAAATGTTGAATCACAATATTTTTGATAGTCTGATAAAAACACTTGGTGTGTATAAACACCATGAATCCAACTTGATAACTCACCATATTTGCCGTATTTACCAAATAGATTCTTTTTATGAATTATTTTTGATAAATGTTTGTATGACTTTTTTTGAATATAAACACCAATGTTTTTATAATCAACTATTACCATATTGTTTGCTAACAGTTTTCTTGATAAATCAATCCTGTTTTCGTCATAATCAAAAGAGTCTTGCATTTTTGCAGCTGGAAAATATTTGCTGAAAAAGTTCATGCAAATCCATTGTTCAACTGGATATTGCCAAGATGCACATCCAACAATATTGGCAAATATATTTTTCCCATGAAAATAATATGTAAAACCGGGTTCGTCGGTCAATGGACAATTAAAATAATCTTTTACATCTGTGGTTAAACCGAAACAAAACCAGTCTGATATATCAAATGGACGTTCCAATATCAATGAAGTATGAACAGTTTCCTGATATCGACTAAACAGTGCATAAAACAATACACGTTTTTTAAATACAGAATATTTTTTATCACGTTTTGGAAACTGTGAGGCAATATCATTTAATATTTTTGAATTTGCGAATATCATATCGGAACGCATACGAATGACATACTTTGTTTTTACGTATGCTAATCCTGCATTCGATGTGACTAATATTCTATTGGTATTATTTGACCACTTTGGGGTCATTTTTTCTGCACCAGGATCAGGTGAACGAACCAACACATCATAATCAAGGTCAGCAACATTTGTATTTTCGTATGTTGAAAATATAATCGTTGCACCCGGTAAATATTTACGAATACTACGTAAACATTTGTTGGTTTGTTTTTTAACGTTTGTTCCTTGGACAACAACGGAAATGTCTGCTGGATTTATCATCATGATTATCCTTTGTAATTTTTTTGGTATTCAATGATTTCTTTTAATCCGTCCAACAAATCTGTTTTTGCAACATAATCGAATTCGGTACGAACTTTATCACCATTACCCAGGCAGTGTTTGAATACTTCCTGTTTTACACGTTCTTTTTTTAAATTATAACGTGCATTAAACAATTCTTCGTATTTATCCCAGAATTTTAATGGTTCGCCGGTATCATATTCCAGTTCTTTGCCCAATGCAGAATATATTGTTTGCGCTATTTCCATCGCAGAATATGCCTTGCCAGTTGCTAAATTAAAAATATCTGCATGATATTGTTTATCTGACATCGCCATACGATATAAATACTGCATCAAATCATAAACATATATGTAATCGCGCTTGCAATCTTCGGTATTATAAATTGTTGGTTTGCGTCCTGCCAATGCTTCACGAATTAAAAATGATGTAAATGGCGGATATTTACGTTTGAAATCTTGGTGTGGCCCAAACACATTAAAGAAACGACATATTACAATATCCATACCATAATTTTGTGCAAAAGATTTACAAATCTGTTCTGAACAAAACTTTGTCGTTGCATAAATCAAATTAGGATGAACATTGTCTGTTTCTTTATGTATTTCATCGCTGGGGTTGTTTTCATAAATTGCAGATGTAGATGCGAAAATAACGCGTTTAACATTACTGCGACGAACCGCATTTAATACATTTGCTGTTGCAGCAGTATTTACATCAAATGCCTTGTATGGATGTGATTCACATTCTGGTAATGCGGAAATGCCCGCAAAATGATATACGATATCTATATCTTCTAGATATTTACCAAAGTCTGCATCACGTACATCTGCTAATATAAAATTATTTCTCAATGTTTCGTTGTCTTCAAAATTATCACGATAACCGTATTCAAGATTATCTAATAATTTTACATTATGTCCTTGGGATAATAAAAATTTGCCTAATTCAGAACCTATAAATCCTGCGCCACCTGTGATAAGAATATTCATAATTGTTCCCCTTAATCTAAATAATCTTTGATTGATGAATTACGTGGTAAAGTGATTGCAATGCCAGATGGATATGGATTTGTTGGTGCAAAATCATTTATCACAACACGTGCCGCATGATTCATGCCCATTAAAATCGCATATGGTTTTATGCCTGCTTCATTTAACATTTTTTCAAGATTTGTGCGAAACTCTTCTGGTCGCGCTGTTGTTATAACAATCTGTGCACCATTATCTTGTAGTTTTTTCAGTGTTTCTACATTTTCTTCCAACATTGTGGTATTGTTATACCAATTTATTTTCCCATATTTACCGGAATTTTTCATAATCACGCCATCAACATCTACGAAATATGTGCGATGTTGTTTCTGGACCTTTTTCCATTCGTCTAATGTACCCCAATCGTCATAAGATGTCGCCATTACCGCTTCAAATATATAATTATTAGATGACAACATATACGAAATTACATGTGATATATACATTTCCCCAGATATTTGACGATTTTGCATTTCTTCGTATGCACGAATAAAATCATCTGCATTATTAAAACAATAAACACCTAAACAAATTATATTTGATACAATTTGTTTTTCAATAATGTCTTGAATAATTCCCTGGCTGTTAATAATAAGGAAACTTTTCCCTGGAACATTTGTTATATCACGATGTTTGTGTAAATCATATCCAACAATCATATTTTTAATATTTTTATCAAAATGTACACCAACACGATTATCAGAATCTTTGATAACAAAAGCCCCACTGACATTCATTTTTTTCAATGTTAAATATATTGTTTCACTGGCACTGGATGTAAAATCGTCCAATATACAAACCTCAACTTTTGGATTGTTCGCAAAAACCTGGTGCATCCACAAATTTGCATCATATTTTTCATCATGTGGTTTTACAATCGTGATAATTATTCGATCAAACACATCTAAATTGATGTTTTCCATTGCTTTTTCAATCATCAATTTGCCATCAGGATGTGTTAACATATATTTAGGTTTCATGTTCGGAAATCTGCTGGATTTTCCGGCACATGGGATTATTAGAGTATTCATTATTATTTCTCCTTGTTATCCAATATTTTATTTAATTTAATAACTGCGTTATGTAAAAATTCTTTTGTTTCATCATCTTTTGCATAAGGAACAATACGCATAACATTTAATAACAATATATAATAAATTTGTAAAACCTTTATATTACCATCTGGCAAAGATTCAATACGTTTTATTAAATCGTCTTTTGCCAATGTTAATCTTAATTCAAGGTTAGATGATATTTCTTCGTGTCGATAAGACCAATACAATTCGATATCTTGTAATAATTTTGCGACATCAATCATCCATGAATCAAAGAACGAATCCAGAAAATCAATAAGATAAACATCGCCATTTGCATCCAACAATATATTTTCCAATGTCAAATCACCATGACATTTGGAATATGGTATATTTGAAAAATCAAAACTTTCTAATCTTTTTAACGCGTTTATAAAGATATCTTTTTCCGGAATAGATTTATAAAGAGATTTTATCTTTTTTTGAAAAACATCATTTGTATCAGGCATAATAATACTGTCACTTATATGTAATTCATCAATAACTAAATCTACAAATGCTGCAATTTCTTTGATTGAAACTGTTTCCATATAACGTGCAACAGTTATACAATTCAAATATTCCATATCAAACCAAAATATTCCATCCGTTATACCGTTTTTATAAACTTTTGGTGCACGGATGTCGGCATTTTTGGAAGATTTATACCAAGCTTGCTTTATCATTTGAACACGCAACCGGTCATTGTAATCCGGAGAACCTGCGGATTTTCGTACCAAAAACCCGTCTTGATTACGGTATAATGAAATTTTACAGCCAGAATGACCGGATAAATCTTTTATATATTCTTCAAACATTGTTTATTAAATCCATAATTTGTTTGCAAATGTTGCTGGGGTTGAATCTTTCCAATGATTTTGTGGCGCGTTTTGTTATTGCTGCAATATCAATGCGACCATTCCATACCTTTGACATGGCGTCTGCCAATTCGTCGGCATTACCTGGTTCAAACAATATACCTGCATCGCCGTCTAGTAATATTTCGTGCGGGCCATTTGGACAATTTGACGATATATTTATAGTGTTGGTTGCCATGGCTTCGATTAAAACGGTGGGCAGACCTTCGTTAAAACTGGATAATATGTGTGCCATTGCGCCACGCATATAGCCATAAGGTTTTGGAATTTTGCCCAAAAATTCAATGTTGTTGGCGGCGGGCGAATTGGCCGCCATTTGTTTCATGGCGTCTAAAATGTTTCCGGCGCCAATAAATACCATTTTACAGTCAGGTTGGTTGTTGTCGGCCCAAAATTTGTTAAATGCACGTATGACGGTTGGGATGTCTTTGTCGGAATCCATTCGTGAAACGCATAGAAAATATTGACCGTCATATGTTGGGGCGGTTTTCGAATATTCGGATATCTGTGCGCCGTTTACAGGGTTGTAAATGCGTGTTAAGCGTTGTGCGTATTGTGGGTATTGGTTGCGAAAATCATTCATGCAACTGTCACTGATGCAAACTATTTTGTCGTAATACGGCATGCGGACATGCATATTGTTATCGTTAAAGTAATTTATCGAACAGTGCAACCATGTTGCAGTTGGTTTGCTGACGTGGCGTAGCATTTTATAAGAACTGCCCGTGACATAGTCGATAATTATGTCGCAACTGTTTAATTCGGCGCTGTGTGCCATTTGGATGTTTTTGAATTTCTTGTATAAACTGAAAACGATTTTGCGGATTTGTTTTAATGGAAATCCACGCATGTAACGTTGGGCATTTTCAAATTTTTCACACAGTGGGTAAAATGGTTTGACGGTAATATGGGGGCGCTGCTTAAACCAATCGATATAGAAAGGTTCGCTTAATGCCGCATGCGGAAATACAACGATTTCAATTTCCGGATGATGTTCGTGCAGTGCGTCCAATGTGTTCGCAAATACAGATTCAACACCACCAATTGTCATGCCGGGAATGCAAAAGCCCACTTTCATTGTGCAATACCTTTCTTGTCGTTGTTGTGTATATTACAGGATTATTATCCCAATCGCAACATTATTTTATGGGTATCTATTGTCCTTGAAATATTGTAAAAATGCGTTATATTTATCCTGCTATGAAGAAATATATTTTGCCTTTTCGTGATTTGGTCGTGTCGCCGGGGGTGACTGTGCCTGTATTGATTGATAACCCTATGTCTGTGAATTGTATCAAAGCCGCCGCAAATGCCGGCAGTCAGCAGTTGGCATTGGTCCCACAACACAGTTGGGCATACCCAACATCCGTCAAAGATATCTATGCCGTGGGGACAATCGGGGATGTGTTACAGGTTTTAAGCCTGCCCGATGGGGCGATACATGCCGTTGTGCGTACAACGCACGCCGTAAATTTGTCCGATGTTCAGGTAAATGATGGCGTCTTTACCGCAGATGTGACACCAATAGAATTGCAGATGGATGAAAATGCCGAACAGACAATCGTGCTGCGTGATTTAGTGTTGGAAAATATGCAGACTTTGGCAAATATGTCACGCAGATTCAAAATGGATAAATTGCGTAATGTGGCGACAAATTATCCGCTGTCTGCCTTTGTTGATGCCGTGGTTCAGACCGCAGATGTCGATACAGATACGGCGGTCAAGGTTTTGTGTGCAACGTCTTGGGTCGAAAAATTGACCATTTTGTTAGAGGCCGTTAAATTAATGGGCGAAACCGCAAAAATCGAAGAATCTATTAATAAACGTATTCATCAGCAGATGGAAAGTGGGCGGCGTGATGCAATTTTGCAAGAAAAAATGCGGGCCATACAAAAAGAAATGGGCGAAGACGACGGTGAAATGGATACCGCAAATTTAAAGAAAAAGATTTTGCGTTCGTCTATGCCGGCCGATGCCAAAGATAAAGCAATGTCCGAATGGAAACGTATGCGGTCTGTGTCGCCTATGTCAAACGAAGGCGGGCTGTTAAAGACTTATTTGGACGAGCTGTTGGCGATGCCTTGGGGCAAGGCAAAAAGTGCGCCAATCGATTTGAAAAAAGCACGTGAAGTGTTGGATTCTGAACATTCGGGAATGGATGCGGTCAAAGAAAGAATTTTGGAACATATTGCGGTGATGAAAAAAACTAATTCATCCCAGGGCAGTATTTTGTGCTTTGTTGGTGCGCCGGGGGTTGGTAAAACTTCGTTGGGAAAATCAATCGCAACCGCACTGGGGCGCCCGTATCAGCGTATATCATTGGGCGGTATATCCGATGAATCGCATTTCCGTGGACATCGTAAAACCTATATTGGGGCGCAAATTGGACGTATTATGGATGCGTTAAAGCGGTGCAAGGTAAATAACCCTGTTATCGTGTTGGATGAAATCGATAAAATGGGACGTGATTGGCGTGGTGACCCCGAAGCGGCGTTGCTGGAAATATTAGATCCGGAACAAAATAAAGCGTTTCGTGATCACTATTTAGAGGTGGATTTCGACCTGTCGAACGTAATGTTTATCGCAACCGCAAACAGTTTAAACATGTCCAATGCATTGAAAGATCGTATGGAAATTATTGAAATTCCGGGATATTCAATGGATGATAAAGTAAAAATTGCACGCGAACATTTGATTGGACGGGCGGCACGGGATACCGGTTGGAATACAGATGATATTATTATGTCCGATGATGCAATCCGACATTTAATTCAAAACTATACATCCGAACAAGGCGTGCGTCAGGCACAACGTGAATTGACCGCTGTTTTGCGTCGTTCGTTGTTGGAAAATGACTGTGTCGATACAAAGACGGAATTTACACCAGAAAAAATCGATTCTTTGCTGTCAATGCGTAAAACGGCCGGTTTTTCTAAAAAAATCGGTTTCGGTGTGCGGGTGTGATGTTATAAAGCAGGTGTGTTATGGGATTAATAGAAAAGTACAAAGTTTATAAAGCAATAGAACAATATGTGACGAAAAATCCATATGCCGTGTCGCAAGATGTCAGAAGTGTTACAGAATGGACTTGGCGTGGAATTTCGGGATATACGGAATATACCGTTAATAAACAGCCGTCTGGCACGGGCGTTGTTGCCCAGGTGTGTCGTGAAATCAGACGTAATGGCAATGATGTGTATTGCCTGTATACCATGTGTCCGGTGAAAAGATATTATGGACGTTTCGCACGTCGGGTGTTCCAAATGATTGAACAAAAATATAATGAATGCAAAAGGTAATCTGTCATGATTTTGATAATCAATACTGCGGGACGGGATTTAGAATTTGTGTTGGGCGAACATCATAAAACTGTGGCGGTTGAAAAGCAGTCTGTCGCCCTGCCCGTAGAATGTGAAAAATTTATCACAGAATGTGGCGCAACGTGGCGTGATATTGATGCGATTGGTGTCGTCGTCGGCCCCGGCAGTTTTACAGGAATTCGTTTGGGTATCGCATATGCCAAAGGCGTGGCGTTGGGGCTGAATATCCCCGTTGTTGGTATCAGTGCATTTGATCTGTATTTGGCGGCAACCCCCGATGCATTTGTTGCAATTGATTCAGGTCGTGGTGATTTCTTTGTCGCCGCACCGGGATTGGAACCACAAACAATGTCTATTGATGAATTAGAAGTTAAACAGATGGCGTGGCCACGTACCGTTGGACACAAACCGTTTGATTTAACGTTGGGGACACGTGTCGTACAACAAAAAATTGCCGACGGGCAAATTGTGCCGGCGGTGCCAATGTATTTGCGCCCCAGCTATGCGGAAGAAAATAAAAAGGATAATTAATGCCAAATTGGTTTGAAAAACTGGTTTTATCAGAACAGAAATTAAATCTGCTGAAAACAATAGAAATGTATGATGTACATAGACAGCAAGGTGTTTATCCCAGCGAGACAATACTTTATACGGCGTATAGTGAAAACGACGATAGTCGTATTGTAAAGGTAAAGCAAACGTTTGATAATAAGCGCCCTGTTGATTTAATCGTCTGGGGGATGGTGCGTGATGCCAAAAGCGGTGAAAAAAACAGTTTAAATGAAGCAAATAGTTGGTTCGCCAGATTGGCGTATAAAAAAATCTATAAAAAATACATAAATCAAAGATAGGAGTGTGTGGATGTTAGATTCTGTGTGGTTTATGCTTTATGGCAAAAAATTGATGCAAGAAATTGTAAAGTATGATGTGTCTGCGTCAACATTGTCGATTGAATGTGATGGGCGTAAACTGACCACAAAATCCGTGTATGGTATATGTAAAAATGGCTTTGCGTTATATGCAACACATGTGGTTGATATGGGTAATCCACTGAAAGATATGGATGTGTATGTGGCGTTAATGGTAAACCATAATAAAAGTATTAAATTGCCAAAAAGTAAAGTGATAACAAATAAAAAACTTGCAAAGCGGACGTTCGATCTGATGCATGCTGTGTATCAGAATCCTGTGAAGTTACACGAGGTGCATAATGCAGAACGTTAAACGACAATTTATAAATTGCGTACACAAACAAATAAAAAATTTTGCACGTGATATTTATAAAATCATTCAGTCCAGATGTGGTGTGCAATATGTTAAATGAACTGGCAAATCTTCATGCGCAATGTTTTCCGCATAAACCGTGGAGTGCGGCGGATTTTGCAGATTTGAAAAAGTCCGGCTGTGAAATTATTGCCAGTCAAAATGGCTTTATTGTTTATCGTAAAACGTTGGACGAAGCAGAAATTATTACAATCGGTGTTGCACCTGATGCACGTCGTACGGGTATTGGGATTGCGCTGATTGGTGTGATGGAAGCGGACTTGAAAAAATCAGGTGTAAAACATATATTCTTAGAGGTGGCGGCGGATAATGTCCCGGCACGTGCCATGTACGAACAATGTGGGTTTGTACAAATTGGCGTGCGTCGTGGATATTACGACGGGGTTGATGCCATAACTATGAAAAAGGATATATGAAATGACCGATTTTAATGGCAGTTTTTCTTGGTTGGTGGAATATAGTGTCCCGGCCGGTGCAATGGCGGGTCGTGTGCGTCATGTGGATAAATTGCCCGCCACAGGTGTGTCTGTGGTTATGTTGGGTGGTGCATTGACAACAAATGAAAATGTTGCCATGGGATATATGTCCAAAATTGCGCCCGTATTACAGACAGAATTTACCGGTGTTGGTTTATATGCCGGATATTATCAGTTTAATGATGTCGATCCTATGTTAATAAAAGCACATACGTTTCGTATGGGGGGATGCCGATTTCCTTTAAGTGTTCAAAAAGAACAACAGTTAAAAAATATATTGGAAAACGATCCGGAAATTGGGTATGTCCAAGATTTATATGATGCAACAATTGCCCCGTGTTTAAATGATTCGCAAATATCAACTGCACGTAATCTGCGTCGTGTTGTTTTTTATACGGATTGTCATGGGTCGGTGACTTTGTATCACATGGTCAATAAAGCCAAAGCGGATTTAAAGGCCAAAGGTTGGTCGGATGATATGGTGGCAAAGACTTTGAAAAATATTGTTGCGATTCAGCACGAACCTACATCCCCATTGGCAAATGTTGGACATACGTCTTATTCTTTCGTGGCGGCGGCAGACGGGGCCATGGATTTTCATGATAAAAAATCTGCAGAATTTATCGGAAAACATGATATGCAACCAACATATATGGGGGAAGATTACAGTAATTTGTTGGTGGTTGGAAAAATCAAGAATGATAATTTGTCCGAACATGGGTTTAAAGATGTGTTTGGCCCAGAAAATAACCCGGATTTAACAGAAAATGGCAGATTGTTGTACAAAGCACAAAAAAATGTGTTGCGGAACGTGGTGCGGGCGGCCCAGAAACATGAAAAAATTCCAACGTGGTGTCATGCCGTATCCACCAATGTTGATGTGAAATCAATCGCATTTGCCAAAGGTGTAAAAAATGAACGATGAATATCGTGTCAGTGATGCTGTGGTGTTAAAGTCTGTGCCAAAAGATGCGGATGAAAATCCATATGGTGTTACAGAGGTTATGTCGCTGCAGCCCGGTCGGCCCAGCGTTGTCATGTTTGGCGGGGAATATACTTCTATGCCATTGGCGGCAAATCATTATATTAAATACATGAAGAATTTATTGGCGGAAAATCATATGTCTGATACAGATGTGGATATTTTTTCGGCCTATTATTTATGGGGGTCACGTCATGCCGATACAGAACGTGACCAATTATTTCGTGACCAAGGACGTGAAACGCATGGATTGGGTTGGCGGACGATGCTGTATCGGGCAAATAAATTACAGGCCATGAATATGCATGAACCAATGCCCAGATATATCGAAGTGTTGTTTGATGTTGTTGTGCGGCCTTTGATTTTGGATAAAACAGGTGTGCGGCTTGATATAAATACCGCCATGTCGCATGTTGGGCATGTATGGTTCTATGCGCATTCGCATGGGGCGGCGGTGGTTTATATGTTGGGTGAATATATGGCGAAAAAAATGCGACAATATAAATATTCGGATGCGGAAATTCGACGTATTCAAAACGCCATTTGTGTGGTGCAACATGGCCCCACCGCACCGTTAGAACATACCAGATTTAAAACACTTAGCTTTATGTCCGCATCGGACACGGTATCAAATCAGCGTAATATATTCTATTATCGGTTGAATAAATATGCAGATTGTGTCGGGCCAATGTATATCAATCGTTGGGGAATGAATTTGTTTGTGTGTGGACATTTGTGGGACGATAAGGATATGGAACATGATGACAGGGGCATGTTGAATGCAGATTTTCGTCGATTAACCCCAGAAGGTAAAATTGTCATAGGTGCAGAAAGAAATGCGATATTGAATTTAATTCGGCGCACTGTTAACGGCAATGCGACGACGCAATATGCAATTGCAGATTTGGTTTCGGGTGATGGTATAGATTTTCAAACACTGTTGATGGGTGGACGGAATTTTTATAATAATATGTATGGTGACCTGCACGTTAAGCGCCCACAAAATCCAAAACACGGGCGTCAAAGATAACGTCTTGCCGGCGCAATGGTGTGGTGATATGCATGTCCGAACTGTGTCGGGTGCGAGACAGCGCAACATAAACTTGGCCATGTGCAAATGCGCCACGGGAAATATCAATGACAACCGTATCCAATGTTTTGCCTTGGGCTTTGTGAATTGTCATGGCATACCCCAGGTTTAATGGAAACTGCTTATACCCCCCTACTTCGTTTTCAATCAATCTGTCATTGGCATCACGGGAATATTCTATTTTTGCCCATTTTTCAGGCTTTACGGTGACCGTTTCGCGTGATTTGTCCAACAATTGAACGGTTATTTCACGTGCAGACAGTGTTCGAATAATTCCCATAGAGCCATTGTGCCATTTATCGCCGTTTTTTACAAAGACAACCAATGCACCGACCTTTAATTCCAACTGTAACGGTGCGGGTACGTCACGTTCGGAAAAGTTGCCCGATACAACACCATTATATACAACAGACGTTGCCGGGATTTGTGCCAAACGGGTTGCGTTTATGCGTTCTGCAACCGCACGAAATGGTGTTATTATGACCGCATTTTCACGACGTTCTGTGTCGGATATGTGACATCCGTTAAAGAATTCCAATGCGTCCGCATTGTTATTACGCAGACGTATCAAGTTATCTAATAATTCACGATCGTTTTGACGATAAACAAAATCAAAATCATATCGAATGAAATTCGCACGACGATATACATTGCTGTCGAAAAAATATGAATTCGGTTGCCCGTATTCCGTTGTATAATATCCCATTGCATCACGGGTTATCACCGGGGGTAATTGGAACAGGTCGCCGATTGCAACAACTTGAATCCCGCCAAAGGGTTCATTGTTGCGGCGGGCATATCGTGCCAAGATGTCAATGGCGTCCAATAAATCTGGGGCAACCATTGAAATTTCATCAATAATTAAAACATCTGTTGCAACCAAAATATTGCGTGGTTTGGCTTTTAATTTTAATATTTCTGGCATAATAAAATCACGTGGTTGAATTTGAAACAGCGAATGTATTGTTTGACCGCCCACGTTTAATGCCGATACCGCCGTCGGACAGGCGCAGATTATCCGCTTTTTCGAAGCGGATTTTAAAAAGTTTATGAATGTGGATTTGCCCGTACCCGCCGGCCCCAATATTAACAGATTGGAATTTGTATGCTCAATCGCATCAAATGCCGCCATTTGGGTGTCGTTCAAAATCGGTATGTTTGCCGTCATAAGTAATATGGTGACATATTTTTGAATATGGTGCAATCCACAATATTATAGTTGACATAAATTTTTATTTGTTGATTTTTTGTTTTGATGTGATACTATCTGTGTGTGTAAAGAGTTTTGACTTGAACAGATTGGTACAGAAAAAATCAAGTTTGCAAATAACGGCGGTATTAAATACCGGTGGGCGAATTCAAAACTTATGCAGCGGATATGGCCGATGTCAATTTAAGACATGGGCTTTTATTTTGCAATAAATAAGAAAAAAGGATAAAATATGTCGGTTTCAAAAAATATACACCCAAAATTCCATGTATCGAACAGCAATGATTTTGTTTCTGTTATAAACGGTATAACGTTTGAACAGGCTTTTTTGCTGTTGTCGGCGATGCGTAATAATATGATGACACCAAATTCATGTTGGGGCGAATTTCGCTTGGATATGGATTTTCATGAAAATCAAGACAGATATGGTGCATTAAGGTTTGACGATTTAAGAATGTCCAGTGACTTTCAAGACATGAAAATGTGCTGTGCATGTCCGACGGACAAAATCGATACACCATCAGACAAAATGATGCTGTGTCGTGATAAATTGGCGGCGGGAGAGTGTAAAGATGAATTTATGCGTAAAACAATGGGCGCTATTTTATTTCCACAGCACTATGTACAGTTTAACAAAAAACAGAAATAAAAGGTGCAAATATGCGTCGTTCAAAAGTGTTAGATAATCAAATTATAGAAAAGTTATTCGGGGCAAATGCTGGCGGTGTGGTGGTGTATGATTATGCATCTGATTCATATAATACAACCAAATATCATGGGCGACAAATGGCGCCGTCGTCCGAATATGCATATAAACCATGCTATCGGACATTCAAAAAAATGATAGACACGGCGCCAGAATTCAGCGATGCCTTTGAAATGGTGGGCTTTGCGGCAATGACTGTGGATTGTTCGAATTATTTGTGTGATAAAGGCAATGCCACCGTTTGGCGCACGGCAAATGTCTTTGTCAAGAACCCAAAGTATAACAGACGTGGTTTACAAATTGTGGGAACAATTATTGTACGTAATAAAAAAACAGGTGAAATTTTGCCCGTCCCCGACAGATGGATGCTGTTAAAAGACGGCCGTTTGTTCCTGCGTGGAAAATCATATGTGGATGGCGCACAAAAGAATTTGGATTCTGTGCGGGAATATCATAAAGATTCTGCACAGAACCCAAAATCAATCAAGGCAATTGAACGATATGAAAGAAAATTGTATACAGCCCAACGTATCGCAAATTGTGAAAATCGTGAAGAGGTGGCTGCGGCTATATACTGGCAAATGCCGTATTGTGGCGCCAATGCCATATGCGATGCATACAGAAACAATGCCATTATGCTGTATAATCAAGCGTATAAAACAAAAGGCAAATAAAAAATACAAAAGTATAATTTTTGTCTTGCATGATTTTGAAAAATATATAATAATGTCCGCCGTGGGTTAGTAGCTCAGTTGGTTAGAGCGGAGCGCTCATAACGCTTTGGTCGTGGGTTCAAGTCCTACCTAACCCACCAAAAAATTCAGAAATCACCTGTGATGGTGATTTTTTTTATTATCAAAAATGCTGTCAAATAAAAAAATATACATGGGTGTGTTGTTTTTCTCTTGCGTATATGTGGGTAAATTTTCTACCATGAATTATAAAAGAGAGGACTCCATGGAGAAAAATCGCAGATTTGTGGGCTTTTTTGCATTTATTTCAACTGTATTATTTTCGCTGAATTTGTGGGCGGGGGGGTATACGTGTCCGACGTACCAAGTGTACACAGCATGCGAATCGGGCTATTATATGGCTGAGTATCAGACTACAACATCTACATTGTGGTACAATGTATATCAATATACCGACGAACCGACTGCTGGTAACAAATGTATCGCATGTCCGTCGCAGTATTCATCATTTGTTTCATGCCCCGGTGGGACAAAACCTCCATTATATAAAATCAGTATTGATTCTTATGAGGCCCCGAATTCTAGTAGGATATATGTGATATATCTGGGGTTGGATGGCAATGTGTATTCCGACGCCAATGCAGAAACCGAAATAACATCGTGGACACCGAAGTATCTTATGGGCAACCGAACGTTTAAGGGTGTTTATGCGTCATCCAATGGTTCGGGCACACAATATATTACAGCCGACGGCACATTTACGAATGCCTTAAAGGGTCTGCGCCCAACGACTGCACAGACGTTCTATGCAAACAATACACCTAACACATATGACTGTTCTGCAGGACAATATTTAAAATGCGACTCTTATCTTTCGTGCAAATGTGAGATTTGCCCGGGCGGTAAATATTGTGAGGGCGGCACATTAAGTGCACCGAATAATTTTGGCGTAACCGCTGTGGGTATAACGGGAACATTACCGGCGGGGTATTATGCGTCGGGTGGCGCATCGGTTGAAAATCCGACGTCATGTGCGGTTGGCAACGGCGAATGCGGTTCTTGTAGCATATATGACGACAATACCGCCACCGGCAAAACCAAGAAATCGGATTGTACGTTTAACGTTCCGGCCGGTTATCGTATTTCAACTGTTGGCGAGGCTCCAATAGCAACTGCGGGAAATTGGTGGACCACTGCCCATACCGTATCATTGGGTGATATATCCGAAGTGAATTATTGTATGTACGGTTATACTATTAACCTTGCGCATAATACCCCTACTAACTGCGGTACATCGATTTTGGCGGGATACGGAAAAAATACCCAACTAATGCGCAATGTCAAACAAGTCAGGATCAGCACATCCTCAACCAGTTTGCGTATCAAGGAATTTGGTGTTTATGCAGCACAAGGTGCCACTGGCACAAATCTTGTGTCGGGCCAGGGCCCCATTAGTATCAGCAATGGCGCATCATTTGATTCCCCTGAAGATGCAGAATATTTGACCGATGGTAACCCATACACAGTCGCTAACATAGTAATGCCTAACGCCAGTGCCACAAACCCATTATATCTCACTTGGGGATTGAGTGGCGCCGACATCGGTGCTATAAAATTTCAATTGGCCGGAGGAGATTACAGTTCCGTCAAGTATCCAAACATTCGTATTGAAGCATATGATGTGTTAACTGATACGTGGCATACAGTATACTATAATTCTGGCGATACATGGGCCGCCGCAATTTTTTCGGATAATAGCACCGGCAGCATTGTGTCCCTCACCGGCCCCACTGTTGCGTGCGGTTCTGGCAAATACAGGAGCGGTACTGCTTCGGTACAGCTTACTCAAACC
>JAFXGD010000055.1 GCA_017513285.1 Alphaproteobacteria bacterium | reverse complement strand
TCTGCTGCGAATAATCATCTTAGCAGTACGTTTATTGCTACGGGTACGATATCCCTTGGCTGGAATACCTGTACGTGATACCGGTTCGTGGCCCTTAGAGTGACCATTACCACCACCCATTGGGTGATCTACTGGGTTCATAGCCATACCACGAACAGATGGGCGAATACCCAACCAACGTGCACGACCTGCTTTACCCAAGTTGACATTGCGTTGATCTGGATTAGAAACGCTGCCAACAGTTGCCAAACAATCGGAATGAACCTTACGCAACTCACCGCTGTTCATTTTAATCTGTGCATAAACACCGTCTTTACCCATCAGTTGGGCATAGCAACCTGCACTGCGGGCCAATTGACCACCTGCGCCTGGTTTCAATTCAACGTTATGTACGATTGTACCGATTGGCATATTTTTCAATGGCATTGCGTTACCCGGCTTGATATCTGCATGTTGTGCCGAAATAACAACATCACCCGCTTTCAAATCACGTGGTGCCAAAATATAAGAACGCATACCGTCTGTATATTCAATCAAAGCGATAAATGCGGTACGGTTTGGGTCATATTCCAAACGAACAACTGTCGCAGGAACATCCATTTTCTTGCGTTTAAAGTCAATCAAACGATATTTACGTTTATGACCACCACCTTGGTGCATAACTGTTACATGACCAAAGTTATTACGTCCACCTTTGGACTTTAAACCAACTGTCAACGCCTTTTCTGGCGCACCACGGTGCAATTCGGTGCGGTCGACCTGTGTCAAACCACGTGTACCTGGTGTCATTGGCTTATAATGTTTTAATGCCATTTTTTTCTTACCTTTGTTTGTACCTTGGCACTAACACCCAAAATATTCGGGTTCTCTGCCAAGGCCGTTTATTTTATTACATATCTGTGGACAAATCCAATTTTGCATCTGCCGGCAAAGATACGTATGCTTTTTTAACTGTACGTTGTGTGCCTGTGCTGCGACCACGGAATGTTTTCACTTTGCCTTTTGCAACAACGATGTTAACTTTTGTTGGTTTAACACCATAGATTGCTTCAACTGCACGTGCAACATCTTGTTTTGTCGCATCAACCGCAACTTCGAACGCAACACCGTTGCTTTCGGACAATTGCGCAGCCTTTTCCGAGATTATCGGACGACGCAGTATATCATAAATACCGGCGGTCGCAACGATTTTTTTCTCTGCTGTTACTTTTTTTTCTGCCATTTTGCTTACCTTCAATTCTAAACGATTATGCTAATCTTGCTTCCACTGCTTTGACTGCATCCGCTGTCAAAACCAACTTTTCATGTTTCAAGATATCCAAAACGTTCAAGCCCATTGTTGGCAACACATCAATATTTGCGATGTTTGCCGCAGATTTCTTGAAGTTTTCATCTAATTCTGTTGCGCCCACGAACAAAGCAGATGCGATTTCCAATTTTTTCAATTGTTTTGCAAATGCATTTGTCTTTGGTGCATCCAATTTTTCAGAATCAATGATAACCAAGCTACCATCTTTTGCTTTTGAGGATAAAGCCATTTTCAAGCCCAAGCTGCGAATTTTCTTTGGCAAATCGATACTGTGATCACGAACAACCGGACCATGAACGACGCCACCGCCACGCATGTGAACATTGTATCTTTCACCTTGACGTGCATTACCTGTCTTTTTCTGCTTGAATGCTTTTTTACCACTGCCTGCAACATCGGATACAGATTTTACTGCGTGTGTACCGGCACGTTGTTTTGCACGTTGCCATGTAACAACACGATGCAAAATGTCTGCACGTGGCTCAATTCCAAAGATGCTATCAGTCAGTTCAACAGAACCAACTTTTTTTCCATCGAAATTAATAATATCTAATTGCATATTTCTACCTCACTCTTGCTGTCGCTGTTGATCTATTATTCCGCCACAGCTTCTGTTTCGGTTACTGTTTCAGCTTCAACTGTTTCTGTTTTTGCAGCCACTGTTGGAACTGGCAAATCTTTGTGTTCTTTTTTGATGGCGTCTGTAACCAATACAAATGTACCATTTGCACCTGGCACTGCGCCTTCGACGAAGATTAAATTTTCTGCTTCATCTGTACCGAACACTTTCAAGTTCTGAACAGTTACGGTTTCATTACCCATCTGTCCAGCCATCTTTTTACCTTTCAAAACACGGCCTGGCCATTCACGCATACCAGTACCACCGATGGAACGATGTGCCTTCAGAACACCGTGGGTTGCTTCTTTACCACCAAAGTTATGGCGTTTCATTGCCCCTTGGAATCCTTTACCTTTGCTTGTTGCTTGGACATCAACGAATTGACCGGCAACAAAATGAGATGCCACCAATTGTGTTCCTGCTGGGATAACACAATCTTCCGACACACGGAATTCTACAACCTTACGGTATGGTTTAACGCCTGCTTTTTCGGCTGCCACCAACTGTGGTTTTGCTACATGTTTCGCTTTGGCTTCACGCAAACCTAAAATATTTGCGATATATCCGTTTTTTTCTTGCGTGCGATTTCCAATGACTGCGCAATCACCAACAGATAAAACGGTTACTGGGTGTGCAACGCCGCCATCATCATACAGACGCGTCATTCCAATTTTTGTTGTAATTAATCCGCTACGTTTCATTTTTTATGCCTTTTTTTATGTCAGTTGGTTGGACGGGGGTACACAACCCCACCAACACTAACAGTTTATTTTACTTTTTACAATTTAATTTTTACATCAACACCTGACGCCAAATCCAACTTCATCAAGGCATCTACTGTCTGAGGGGTTGGATTAACAATATCGACAACCGCTTTATGATTGCGGATTTCGAACTGTTCACGTGATTTTTTATCAACGTGTGGAGAACGGTTAACTGTAAATTTCTGAATCAATGTTGGCAAACGAACTGGGCCGACAACGTCTGCGCCTGTACGTTTTGCTGTTTTAACGATTTCTTCAACTGATTCCATCAAAACACGATGATCAAATGCGATCAATTTGATGCGAATTTTAGATGTTGGTACCATTATCGTTTTCCTTATAGTTGTCTGGGCGGTAATCACTGACGCTTTTAATTCAGTTACACCGCCCACGACTGTTTAATTATTTAATGATTTTTGATACAACACCTGCGCCAACTGTGCGTCCGCCTTCACGGATAGCAAAGCGACGACCTTCGTCCATAGCAATAGGTGCAATCAATTGCACTGAGATACGAACGTTGTCACCTGGCAGAACCATTTCTTTGTCTGCTGGCAATGTGATTGTACCTGTTACGTCTGTTGTGCTAAAGAAGAACTGTGGACGATAGTTAGAGAAGAATGGAGTATGACGGCCACCTTCTTCTTTCGTCAAGATATAAACTTCAGCTTCAAAGTCTGTATGTGGTGTAATAGAACCTGGCTTACAGATAATCTGACCACGTTCTACGTCTTCTTTCTTTGTTCCACGCAACAACAAACCTACGTTATCACCGGCTTCACCTTGATCCAACAATTTGCGGAACATTTCAACACCGGTAACTGTTGTTTTCTGTGTTGGACGCAAACCAACGATTTCACATTCTTCACCAACTTTGATAACACCTGATTCTACACGACCTGTAACCACTGTACCACGACCTGTGATAGAGAACACGTCTTCGATTGGCATCAAGAAAGGTTTATCAACTGGGCGTTCTGGCATTGGGATGTATTCATCACATGCTTTCAACAAAGCATCAATTGCTTCCTTACCCAACCCGTCGTTTTTGTCTTCTACTGCAGATACAGCTGAACCACGGATGATTGGTGCATTGTCACCGTCAAAGTCATTTGCAGACAACAATTCACGAATTTCCATTTCAACCAATTCCAACAATTCAGGATCGTTTGCCAAATCACATTTGTTCAAGAAAACAACGATTTTTGGAATACCAACCTGACGTGCCAACAAGATGTGTTCACGTGTCTGTGGCATTGGACCATCTGTTGCAGCAACAACCAAAATCGCACCGTCCATCTGTGCAGCACCTGTAATCATGTTTTTAACATAGTCAGCGTGCCCTGGGCAGTCAACGTGTGCATAGTGACGATCTGCTGTTTCATATTCTACGTGTGCAGTATTAATTGTAATACCACGTTGTTTTTCTTCTGGTGCGTTATCGATTTGATCAACACCTTTCTGTGCATCGGCACCAACACCATAGTGGTGAACGATAGCAGCAGTCAATGTTGTTTTACCATGGTCAACGTGGCCAATTGTACCAATGTTGACGTGTGGTTTGCTTCTTACGTACTTTTCTTTTGCCATAGTTTTCTCCTTAGGCTTGTTAGTTAATTAAAACTTCTTGTTTATTATTTCGTCAGCTTCTTGATTACTTCGTCAGCAACGTTTGATGGAACTTCGTCATAGTGCGACAATTCCATATATGGATTTGCACGACCCTGTGACAAGGAACGCAATGTTTTTACGTACCCGAACAGATTTGCCAATGGAACGAATGCTGAAATCTGTTGGTTACCGAATTGTGTTTCGATACCATTGATTTGTCCACGACGACTGTTCAAGTCCCCAATGATGTCACCGACGTATTCTTCCGGCGTATTAACCGAAAGTTTCATAATCGGTTCCAGCAATTTTGGCGACGCTTTCTTCATAGCCTCACGGAAGCATGCACGCGCCGCAATTTCAAAGCACAATACATTAGAGTCAACTTCGTGATATTTACCATCTACCAATGTTGCTTTGAAATCCACTGTTGGATAGCCAATCAAAACACCTGTTTGCTGTGCTATCTTCAAACCTTTTTCCACACCTGGGATGTATTCTTTTGGAATTGCACCACCAACAATCTTGTTTTCAAATTCGTAACCCTGCCCTGGTTCCAAAGGTTCAAATTCAATTTTCACCTGGGCGTACTGACCCGAACCACCAGACTGCTTTTTATGTGTGTATTCTTCTGTGATTGGTTTACGGAATGTTTCACGATATGCGATACGTGGTTCACCGACATTAACATCAACTTTGAATTCACGCAACAAACGATCAACCAAAATTTCCAAATGCAATTCACCAACACCCGACAGAATTGTTTGACCAGATTCTTCGTCAACAGAAACACGGAAAGAAGGATCTTCTTTTGCCAATGCCTGCAGACCCAAAGACATCTTTTCAATATCTGCTTTTGTTTTTGGTTCAACAGCAATGCTCATAACCGGTTCTGGAACATGGATAGATTCCAACAAGATTGGATTGGATTCATCGCACAGTGTATCGCCTGTGATTGTTTCTTTCATACCAACCAATGTGATAATATCACCGGCAGACGCTTCTTTGATTTCTTCACGGTTGTTGGAATGCATCAACAACATACGACCAACACGTTCACGCTTATCACGGTTAGAGTTATAGATATAAGAACCCGATACCAATTTACCCGAATAGATACGGATAAACATCAAGTTCCCAACAAATGGGTCATTTGCAACTTTAAACGCCAATGCACTGAATGGTTCTTTGGCATCAGGTTTACGTTCGTCGGCTGTTTCACCATCCATTTTTGTACCCGCAATCGCCGGGATATCCAATGGGCTTGGCAAATAGTCAACAATCGCATCCAACAAAGGTTGAACACCCTTGTTCTTAAATGCAGTTCCACACAAAACCGGATTAAAGTTCTGACCAATTGTACCTTTACGGATTAATTTTTTAATGGTTGCGACATCTGGAACATTACCTTCCATATACGCTTCCATGATTTCGTCATCCAAAGTCACAACTTCTTCAACCAATTTGTCGTGCAATTCTTGTGCTTTTGCTTTCAAATCTTCTGGGATTTCGATAATCTGTGGATCTTTACCCATATCATCTTCCCAAACGATACCCCGCATTTCGATAACATCAACAACGCCACGGAAGTCAGATTCTGCGCCGATTGGGAAATTCACCACCAAAGGATTTGCCCCCAAACGTTCACGAATCATATCCACACAGCGGAAGAAATTACCACCGATACGGTCCATTTTATTAATAAAGCAAATACGTGGAACCGCATAGCGGTCAGCTTGGCGCCATACTGTTTCGGTCTGTGGTTGAACACCGGACACAGATTCAAAAACCGCAACTGCACCGTCCAAAACGCGCAATGAACGTTCTACTTCCATTGTAAAGTCAACGTGCCCCGGGGTATCAATCAAATTGATACGATGGTCACGCCAGAAGCATGTCGTTGCCGCTGATGTAATTGTGATACCACGTTCCTGTTCTTGAGCCATCCAGTCCATGGTTGCGCCACCATCGTGCACTTCACCAATTTTGTATGTTTTACCCGTATAGAACAAGATACGTTCCGAAGTAGTTGTTTTACCCGCATCAATATGGGCCATAATGCCGATATTGCGGTACATATGTAAAGGTGCGGTTTTTCCGACTGACATGTATCTTTCCTTTGCCTTATGTTATTACCAACGGAAGTGAGCAAACGCTTTGTTCGCTTCTGCCATTTTATGTGTGTCAATTTTCTTTTTAAATGCGCCACCTTGGCCATTCAAAGCATCACGCAATTCACCAAACAATCTGTCGGTCATTGTACGTTCACCACGTTTACGCGCGAACATAACCAACCAACGAATCGCCATTGTTTGCTGGCGTGCAGGACGCACATCACATGGAACCTGATAAGTTGCACCACCAACACGACGTCCCTTTACTTCAACCGAAGGCTTCAACGCATCAATAGCTTCTAATGTAGCGACCAATTCATCACCGTCTTTGGCAATTGATTTCAATTTATCCATTGCGCCATACACGATATTTTCGGCAACTTCTTTTTTACCGTCCCACATAACGTTATTTATCAACTTTGCAACAACCAGATTGTTATATTTGGAATCTGGCAAAATTTCACGTTTTGTTGCTGCTTTACGTCTTGACATTTTACTTTTTCCTTTTGTCCTTCACCTGTTTTTACAACAGATTACTCACGCACATTACATGCGTGCGGTTTAACTTACTTATTTCTTTGTTTTGGCACCATACAAAGAACGACCCTGCTTACGTGCATCTACACCCTTGGTATCCAAGACACCACGGATGATATGATACTTCACACCAGGTAAGTCCTTTACACGACCGCCACGAATCATAACAACGCTGTGTTCCTGCAGGTTATGACCTTCCCCAGGGATATAAGCAGTTACTTCACGGCCGTTTGCCAGTTTTACACGGGCAACCTTACGCTGCGCCGAGTTAGGTTTTTTCGGTGTTGTCGTATAAACACGTGTGCAAACACCACGTTTCTGTGGGTTTTCCATCATGTCAGGCGCAGTACTTTTCACCACAACCTTTTTACGAGGTTTCCGAATCAGTTGGTTTACTGTTGGCATTCAAACTCTCTTTGTTTTTTCTACCTGTTTTTTACTCTGCAAAAAGCCGCTTACCAGACTTATTTCAACGACTTATGCCGGATTATAAATCTGCAAACAAAAGCGGTTTTCTGTATTTTTCTGCTTTCCTTATTTACACAGAAAGCGAACATACTATAATCACCGCCCCCCGCATTGTCAAGGAAAATCTGGGAAAAATCATAAGTTTTCTGCTTGAAATCTGCGTTTTTTTACATTGTCATCAGAAACGCAACTTTTATATTAAAAAAACATTTTTTCAACGTCCGGCATGTGCCATTAACTGTTGTATTGCCATTTCATTTGCCAAGCCACGTAATTTTTTAATAAAATCTTCATATTCGGGCAACGTTTGTATCTGGGCACGCCACTGTTCAAAATCTTGATTAACCCTGTCAAACCATCGTTGCAAAGTTATACCCATATTTGGCTTTTCTGCCGATAACTCTTTGTAATTGGCCGGCAAAAAACCTTTGTATTCCACACCATGCAACATCCGATATGTATTTCGAATACTATTGGCACGTTCAGCAATTTTTGATTCACACACACCCATCATATCAATCGAACGATTTCCAATCAAAGCATGTATTATGTTCTTCACCCCTATCTTATTCTTATTTCTTTTAATATATTCAAAAACCTGCCCTAAATCATCGGTCAGCGTCAGCAGGCCACCCTTATCACCATCTATTCGAAAACCATTTCTTAAAAAACCGTCTAACTCAATCCACACATCACGTTCTATACAGCACTCTATACTCTCACCATGCACCTTATCCGTCTCACCCGCATTAAATTTATTGGCCCGTGCAACCTCTGCAACTTTTACCGCCACAGCAGACCCATCACTGGTGGCCTGCCATACATGCCCGCCCATTTCCATCATACATGCAACAAACGCCATATCTCGAACCTGTTGAGCCAACAAAGCATCACGTTTTTTATCACCTTGTTCCAAACTGTCATAAGAAAAACGCTTTGACCAATCAAACTCTGATAAAATCATTTCTTCTTCTTCGGGGGTATAATTTGCAGATTTATAGACAATATAATTTCCACGCACATCAATCAATTTCCCATCCGTCAAATCCTGGGCCGGCCGCACCACCCGTGCACCATTGGGCAATATCATCCCCCTGTCGGGATTTGGCGAAAACCAAGTATCTGCCAACGCAACATATTCTGGATTACCATTTTTTTCAACCATCGACATATATGGCGCAACAACAACATACGGCGCCCCATCCCAGTTGCCCTCTAAATGCCCCGCCACAATATGATTCAACGCAAAATGAACCGTCGAACGGGGAATTTCAAAATTCGTCGCCATCGCAGTTGTCGGGATAAACAATTCGCCATTATCTGCCAAACGGGGCATATATTTTGTCACATGAACCAAAAACCAATTTTTCATATCCGACACCGACATTTCATCGGCCATCGACATTTCACCATAATAATCATCGGATTGCGAACGCAATTTTTCAGACGCTTCTAAAAACAAATTCTTCAGGTTCATACCCTACCCCTTATGAACCAAGATTATATCAAGAAACGTCCGAAATATCAATTTTATTTCTAGAAATCCACCCCAAACACAATCCCCATCGTCGCTGGGCTGTGCTGAAAACTGTGTACCAAATCCTTGGCGGCATACACACCGATATACTTTGTTTCATCCAAATTATAATTCGCCCCTATTTTCAAACGCAACCTTTCACCATCATAATATTCATCAAACAGATCAAAATCGAACATCAATTCCCCAACCCAATTCCAATTATCATTGACAATATATTGGCCTTGAATCCCGACCGTCATCGCCCATGCATCACTGTCACTGTATTCGACATCATCATTTACATAATCCACTTCGACCACACCGGCGACTGTCCAGTTATCGGTTGTACGCCCAACATGGGCGCCCAGTGTCCAATTATATGCAATTGTTTCTAAATGCCCACGGGTATCATAAACCTGCATTGCACGCCCATATATATCGGCCTGATATTGGCCATCATCGGCCAACGTCCAATCCAACCCCACCTGTAAATGATTCCAAGCCCACTTCCCAAACCGGGGGTCGTCAGACGAATCGTACGACCCCGCCGTCTGAATCATGGCAACCAATTTATCCGTGACCCCATAACCAAATTCATCCGCCATAACAAAGTGTTCGAATTCGGAATCAACCTGCAACGGCGTGAACAGGTTATAAAACCGTCCCTTTGCCGGACTGTACATCGGATTGCCATTTATAACATTGCCGGCATTTGCCCCACCCCCTATAAATACCAGCGCACCCGATAACACAATTATTTTTTTCATGCACTCCCCTTCTCTATTAAATAATACTGTAAAAGATATACCCCCACATATAAACAGGAACGAATTCCATGCACACACCTTGACATTATCTTATATTTGTCCTAGCCTAAAAAACATGGAACTTTATCACGGAACAACTGTTCTGAATCTTAAGCAAATCACACCGCATTATGACGGCCATGAAAAAAGGCCGTATGTTTTTGCAACACCAAATTTTGCATCTGCACTGCGTTATATCACCCCCGAAAAAGGAAACCTGTATTTCGGCATAGAAAACAACACCGCCATAATCGTTGAAAAATTTCCGGGCGCATTTGAACAAACATACCAAAATATATCCGGAATTATTTATGTATTACCGGCCCAACACTTTCAATTAACCCAGTTGGGCAATCGCACAGAATACATATCCAGCCAGCCAGTCACCCCCATACGAACAATTCCAATTATAAATGTAATGGAAAAATTATGCGACGCACAGTCCCGGGGATATATAAAAATCTATCGTTATCCAAACATACCAGAAAACTATATACTGTATAATGAATCCCTGATTCAAAAAATAAGACGATTTATATATAAAAAATTTAATCAAATAACCAAATAGTGCCTAAGGGAAAAAACATGTCATCGAAACCAGAAACCCTATATGGATTTACCAGAATTTGCGCCTATTGCAATTGGTGCCGTAAATGTTGCACTTTGGGTGTCACAACCCCCAAGAACACAGTTATATATTTACCTGTTATAAATAATACTATTGTTTATGACTATGCCACCCCCAATCAATTCATGGACACCATTTGCTTTACACCAAACAATGCGATAGCCTTGGCACGCGAAATCGCCACACTATGCTACATACATAAAAGTCAACGACACAAATAAATAGAATGATTTAGATAAAAGCGGGACGGGAATCGTAGTGTACTAACGCCGCCCCTTGCGATGCGAAAAAACAAAAGATAATGGCGTAGATACGGGATGAGGTCGGTATCGTAGTGTACTAACCCAACCCCTTGCGATGCGAAAAAATAAAAGATAATGACGTAGATACGGGATGGGGTCGGTATCGTAGTGTACTGACGCTACATAAGATACCGACCCCGCCCGTAGATATGCCATTAGATTTTATTTTTTAGAAGTCGATGCCAAAATTCACACCAAACCCAAATCCATCTTCCCATTCCCAATCACCGGTTGAATGATCTATATCACCCATAATATAGGCACCGAGGTATTTGGTGGCATCTAAGTTATAGTTTGCGCCAATTTTACCGGTCCAATGACCCGCATCTTCAAATTGGTCATCTAAC